>DBWG01000089.1:0-2656 GCA_002308635.1 Ruminococcaceae bacterium UBA1244
ATGATCGTTAAGAATCAGAAGGGTATTGATTCATATTATGAAAAGACCAATAACGATCGAATTGAGGGCGATAAGACTACAGATACGGTCAAAGAAAAAGTTGTTGGACTGGGTACGGACCTTAGGAATATTCATACTTCGGTAAACAGCACCGAGACAAGGATCGAGAGCCTTAAAGAACTTATCGAGAGCGGAAACGGTGAGACAAGAGAAAAGGCTGCCAAAGAATTTGACGCTATCGGAAAAGACATTGAGAATATAAAAATTGAATATGAAAATGTGAAGAAGCAGAACAAAGATCTGATGGAAAAGCTTGATGGTGCGATCAGAACCGAGGTAAAAAACGGGAATGAAAAGATATCAACGGATTCGATCAAAAGATATGAGGAGCTTCTTTCTAAGCTTACAGAGTTCGATAAGGAGCTTGAAAAAAGAAATGTAGAGTCTGTTGCGGATTTAAAGAGTGAATTTGAATCTTTGAGTGAGGCGCTCGGAAAACGCGTCGATGAAAAGATTGATGATTATAATTCCGAAAGTAAAGCGAGGGGCGAAGCACTTGACCAAAAGATTGAGAATTACAATTCAGATAACAAGGCAATGGGAGATGCACTCGGAGAAAAAATAGAAAATTATAATTCAGAAAGTAAGGCAAGGGGCGATAAGATCGACGAAAGAATTACCAATGTCAATTCTGATATAAACAATAATATAAATGCCAATATAAATGGTATTAAAGGATATATCGATGAGAAAACTGCCGGGATAAGCAACAAACTCGACCAGGTTTTTCAGCGTGTGAGTAATGGTAAAAAGCTTTTGGCATCCGCATTACTCACTAAGGGAGTAAAGATTAAAGAGGATGCCACATTTATGGAATTTGCCAGAGCTATAGAGAAGATACCGACACAGGTTGTCGTTGATTCGGGTGATACCGCGGCAAGTATCGAATATGACTATCATTATCACAAGGACGGAAGAGGTCAGAATTGCGGTGATAATCTTGTTGCAACAGACAGATACGGCGGATGCTTCACGACTCCTGTTTATCACAGGCACAGCGACGCATGCTACAGAACAGTAAATACTTATATAATCAGTACGACCAAAGATACAAGAAATCGCGGTCATGTAAAAGATTATCATGACGGAACACCGGTTTATTCCTATGAGTGTAAATACTGCGGAGCGCGATTTAACGATACTCACGCAAGACATGAAGAAACCGTGTATTCTTTGGAGGAAGCAAGAGACAGAAACGGAAGAGTTGAAAGAGTTATAACCGATACTGTCCTTGTGTGTAATAAAAATGAGAGCACTGTTGAAGGCTATTCACCTTCTTGCGGCTTTGCGCACGGTCAGGTTGTTTCGGCGCATATTAAATTTAATGGCAGATATTCCGGATATAACTCTACTGTTCCTGCGATAAAATCATCCGGAGCGCTCAGGTCAAGAAACAGTATAGCTACAAAAGCCATCAAAGCTCCGATCACAAATCTTGATATCAATTTAGATGATATAAATTCCCGTCTTGAAGAAATGAAAAGTTATGAAGAAGATGTGGAAAAAGATGAGGAAAAAGAAGAGATTGCGGATAACACGAATAATACGTCCAATCTTTCTGAACCTATAAAAGAGGAATTAAATTCGCAGAGTGTGGATGTACAGGCTTTAAGCGAGGAAAACTCGGATAAAACAGACGACGAAAATGCCGGAGATAAAGAAGTATCTGACAGTGAAGTAAATGAAACAGATGAAGTAAAAAAAGACGAATTATCCGATGATATCAAAGTGCCCGAAGATGAGGATGAACTACATTCCGAAAATGAGGAAAAAGAGGGAGATGACGTCGAAAACGGCGATATTAGTGAAACGGCGATTCCTTGACATTTTGATACTGTGTTAATAGAATATACTTTGTTGTAGTAGATGTAGCACAGACTAACATGTGCGGAATGGAGTACAAATGACAAAGATTGATATTATATCAGGATTTTTGGGTGCGGGAAAGACTACCCTTATAAAGAAACTTCTCAAGGAAGCGCTTAACGGAACCAAAGTCGTACTTATTGAGAATGAGTTCGGTGAAATTGGTATCGACGGCGGATTTTTGAAGGAGTCGGGAATAGAGATAACAGAGATGAACTCAGGTTGTATCTGCTGTTCACTTGTCGGAGATTTCCGTCAGGCACTCCATAAGGTACTTGACGAGTACCATCCGGACAGGATAATCATTGAACCCTCAGGTGTCGGCAAGCTTTCGGACGTTATCAACGCAGTAAAGACCGTTGCAAGCGAAGATGTAGTCCTCAACAGCTTTGTGACTGTTGCCGATGCGACAAAGTGCAAGATATATATGAAGAACTTCGGCGAGTTCTATAACAACCAGATCGAGAGCGCAAGCACAGTTATCCTCAGCAGAACACAGAATATTGATGACGAAAAGCTTGCAAAGGTATTGGAGCTTCTCAGAGAGCATAACCAGAAAGCGGCTATCGTTACAACTCCGTGGGACGAGCTGACAGGAGAGCAGATACTTTCCGCAACAGAGGGCAAGGCGCTTCTGACAGTCGATGATGTTGTCTATGAGGATGAGTGTGACGATCCTGAGTGCGAGTGCCACCATCATCACCATCACGATGATGACGAGGACGAGCAT
>DBWG01000089.1:2729-14112 GCA_002308635.1 Ruminococcaceae bacterium UBA1244
GAGCATCACCATCATCACCACGACCACGACGATGACGAAGACGAGCATGAGCATCATCATCACCACCATCACCATCATCACCATGCTGATGAGGTGTTCATCAGCTGGGGCAAGGAAACAGCAAAGAAGTATACTCAGGATGACATAAAGGCTATTCTTTCCGCTCTCTCAGACAGCGAAAAGTACGGCATGGTACTCCGTGCAAAGGGAATAGTACCCGCTCCGGACGGAACATGGGTACACTTTGACTTTGTTCCGGAGGAATCCGATGTCCGCAGCGGCAGCGCAGACTATACGGGACGTATCTGCGTTATAGGCTCAAAGCTTAACGAATCCGAGCTTGAAAAGCTGTTCGGATGATATATTCAGAACGGAGTGAGTAAAAATGGCTGCAATGCCGGTATATCTTTTTTTGGGATTTCTTGACGGCGGAAAAACAAAATTCATTCAGGAAACACTCTGCGACAGACGCTTTCAGGACGGCGACAGGACGCTTGTAGTTCTCTGCGAGGAGGGTGAGGAGGAGCTTGATACCTCAAAATACTCCGGCGGGAAAAACGTTACCATAGTAACCGTTGAAAACAAGGAAGACCTGACTGAGCGTTTTCTTGAAACTGCCGCCAAAAAGGCAAAGGCGGAGCGTGTGCTGATAGAATACAACGGAATGTGGCTGATGAACGACCTTGGAAATGTCCTGCCGAAGAACTGGCAGGTCTATCAGATAATGATGATGGCTGATTCCAAGACCTTCGATATGTACAACAGCAATATGCGCCAGCTTGTTTATGACAAGATAAATGTTGCCGAGCTTGTTGCATTTAACCGTTACAGCGACGATATAGACAAGATGAAGCTCCACACCATCGTCCGTGCAATAAACCGCCGTGCTGCGATAATCTACGAATACAATGACGGTTCTGTCGAAAATGACGATATCGTTGACCCCCTGCCCTTTGATATCAACGCACCGATAGTTGAAGTAAAGGACGAGGATTTTGGACTTCTCTATCTTGACGCTATGGACAAGCCCCAGAATTATGACGGAAAGACACTGCGATTCAAGGCACTCGTAGCAAGAAGCGGCAAAATGCCCAACGGCTCTTTTGTAGGCGGCAGATTTGCGATGACCTGCTGTGTTGAGGACATACGTTATGTAGGCTTTTTGTGTATGTGGGACAAGGCATCCACCCTTGCAAACAAGGGATGGTACACCGTCACCGCAAAGGTCAAGGCAAAGAAGGACAAGATGTTCGGAGGAGAAGTCGGTCCCATGCTTTTTGTTGAGGACGCAAAGCCTGCCAAAAAGCCCGAAGAAGAAACCGTTTATTTTTCATAGCTGTTATAATATGCGAAAATTTTGTGCCGCGGCAATATGGTTTTGCATTCGAAAGAACCAGAGCGCGAAGTCGACACCGGAGGCACTCCGGCGAAGTCGACACCGGAGGCACTCCGGCGNNCGGCCTGCCGAAAAGCCCGAAGAAGAAACAGTTTATTTTTCATAATAACAGCCGTACAGAGCATAACGTTCTGTACGGCATTTTTATATCAAAAAAACCTGCGCCCCATAACAAGGCTGCAGGTCAAAGAAGCTTTTTCATTTTTTCTTCTGTGTCACGAATAAGGTTGTAGAGTGACGGAGCAAAATCGGGATGTCTTTTTGAGATAACATCAGGTGAAAGTGACGGAGCGTCCGATGAAGAAATACCTTCGTGGTTTCCGGCGGTCTTTCCGGAAGTCAGACAGCTTATGTTTGCTTCAATAATATTTTGCAGGGCATTTGAAATGCCGATATATGTTTCCGGTATGACCGAGAACATAGCCTGCGGGTTTCTTGAATTTGCGGAGTAGAGCGCCCTGAGCATTTTGTAGACTGACACCATCATATAAGCCGAGACCTCAGTGCTGATACCCTTGTTGTTTGTCTGTTCAAGAATGTCAAAGATTATGTTCAGGGAATTGAGGATAAGCTTTTTGTTCATTGTGATGAGGGCATTTGCTTTTGAAACGTCATCACCGCTCTGAGAAGCCGCTTCCGCCGCCATGTCATCCGTCCTGTCGGATGTGTAGGAACGGTCTACGGTGCGTCCGAGAAGGTAATCGCATGAAACCTCGTAGTAGTCGGCGATCTTCACGACAAAGTCAAGACCGCATTCACGGATGCCTTTTTCGTAGTGAGAAAGGAGCGCCTGCGATATTCCAAGTTCAAGGGCTGCCTGTTTCTGGCTGAGTCCCCGTTCTTTTCTTAGAAGAGTTACTATGCGTGGAAAATCGTTATTCATACTGCACCCCCTTGACATGACCGTCATAAAATTATATTATATTAAGTATATGCAAAGCACCGCTTGAAGGACATAATCCCACTTATTAAACAGTATGTAAATTATATAACATTTAAAACAATTTGTAAAGTTCTTTTTTCTATTTAAAAGCGGATTTCGCACAATATTTTCAAAAAAATACAAAGGGTGACAGTACATGAGATCATACACGATTTATTTTATCCGTCATGGTGCAGTAGACGAAACAAATCTTGGAAAATACATCGGCAGCACAGACGTACATCTTTCAGAGAAAGGAAAAAAAGCACTTTCAGAAATAAAGGAGAGCTTCGGATATCCCTATCCGGACAAAATATATTCCAGTCCGCTTTCAAGGTGTACCGAGACCTGTTCTGTCATATATCCGGACAGGAGCATAAAAACTGTCGGAGCGCTGAGCGAATGTGATTTTGGCGAATGGGAGGGCAAAAGCGCCGCAGACCTTGCAGGAGACCCTGCATTTGCTTCGTGGCTGCAAAATTCCGACAAAACTCCGCCGCCCGGAGGCGAGAGCGGAAAGGCATTTGCATCAAGAGTCAGCAAGGGCTTTGAAAGGATAGTGGAGGAGATATCCTCAGAAAACATCAATTCGGCGGCAGTTGTAACTCATGGAGGAGTTATAATGACTATCCTTGCGATGTACGGTCTGCCGCAGGCTGAAAGCTACCGCTGGAGGATGGATAACGGCTACGGCTTTGCAGTGAGGGTCACACCCATGCTCTGGATGCGTGACAGAGTCGTTGAGGTGTTTGATACAGTACCCTTTGCTCCGGAGATCAAAGAATAACACAAAGCGAACAGGACCGGCACCATTTCTGGACCGGTCCTGTTCTTTATTTATCAGGAGAGATAATGAAAAGTAGCTGGCAGTTTTATCAGTTAAAATAATATCTGAAGATATCGTCTATATCAAAATCGCCGTAGCCGCCGTTTCCGCCATTGCCGCTGCTGCCGTTGTTATTGCCGTTGATGCGGAAGTTGTTGCTGTTTCCGCTGCTGTTGTCGCTGGTATATTCGCCGAGAGTTACATTGACGGTTATATCCTCGCCGTCACGGTAGAGAACGATCTCAACTTCGTCGCCGGGTTCTTTTTCTGTTACCATCTTTGAGAGAGAATCAGAGCTTTCAACGTCCTTGCCGTCAAACTTTTTGATGAGGTCGCCGATGCGGATATCTGCTTTTTCGGCAGCCTGTCCCTTATATACGCTGTAAACATAAACGCCCTCATTTTCAACGCCGTAATACTGTTTTTCTCTGTCGGATTTAACTTCTACAGTGCTTACGCCGAGATAAGCCTTTGTGACATGACCCTTTGTTTTGAGGTCGTTGATGATCTTTTTGATGTTATCTATCGGGATAGCATAGCCGATGCCTTCAACAGTCGTGCCGCTTGAAGTTGAAACGGACTTTGCAACAACGATGCCGACAAGATTTCCTTCTGCATCGAAGAGACCGCCGCCGGAGTTTCCGGGGTTGATGGCAGCGTCAGTCTGGAGAAGCTCCATGTTTTTGTTGTCGATCTTGATGTTTCTGTTCTGAGCGCTGATGATTCCTGTTGTTACGGTACCGCCGAGCTGACCGAGAGGGTTGCCGATGACGATAGCCATTTCGCCGACTTCAAGGTCTGAGGATGAACCGAGTACTGCAACAGTCAGGTTTTCGGCATCTATTTTCAGGAGAGCAACGTCAAGAGTCTCGTCAGTGCCGATGACAGTTGCATCGTATGCTTCACCGTTTGTGAGAGTTACCTTTACATTTGAAGCGTCCTCTATGACATGGTTGTTTGTGATGATATAGCCGTCGCTTGAAATGATAACGCCGCTTCCTGCGCCCGTAACGACATACTGACCATAGAAGCTGCTGTATGATGTAGATTCGGTGGTTATCTCAACAACAGAGTCCTTGACATTCTTTACTACCTGCTGAACAGTGGTGACACCCTTTGAAGAATTTGAAGCCTCGACAATATTGATCTCGCTGTTCTCATTTTCTTTTGCGGAAACGACCTTAGTATTTTCGTCTGCAGTCACAGCAACGGTCTTATTGCTGCCGCTGTTATCCTTCATGATGTAAGCTCCTGCAAGTCCTCCGCCGAAGCCCACGCAAAGTGCAAGCGCAAGGCTGCATGCGATAAGAGCAGCTTTTTTTCCGTTTCCGGATCTTTTGCGGGTCTTTTTAGGCGGTGTGTGCTGAGCCGTATCGAACTGTGCTTTGTAGGCATCATAGCTGTAGACCGAAGCCTGATGTTTCTGTTCGGGAGCAAAGAAGGATGCTTCACTTTCGGGAGTGAGATCTATTTCCATAGTGTTCTGGCTTGCAGAAAAGTTATCGTTATATTGTTCCTTTTCGGGTTCGATCGTGTTGTTTTCAAAAAATCTTTCATCCATGACAATTACCTCCGTTTAGTTTGTGTTTGTTTTCTTTTGATGGTTATATTATACTACGTAATTGTTCATAATTTGATAACAAAAATGATACAAATTGGAAACATTTTGTGAAGCTGACCTTAATTATTTTTAAGATTGTAACAAAGGTTACCTCAAACTTAAACAAATTCAAGACAAGGCTGTTTTACTGCTGTTCTGACGGAGTTCAAGCACAGCGTCAAGGAGTGAATGTGCAGCCTCGCTCTTTGACATCAGCGGCAGTTCGTTTATCCCGTCCCGTGTGATGAGAGTTATTTTGTTTGTATCAACACCGAAGCCTGCGCCCTTATCGCTGATGCTGTTTGCGGCGATCATATCGCAGTTTTTGGATGCAAGCTTTTTTTGTGAATTTTCAAGAAGGTTTTCGGTTTCCATCGAGAACCCGCAGATGATCTGATCGTCTCTTTTATTTTCCCCGGCATATTTGAGTATATCCTTTGTTCTTTTCAGCGGGATGGACATATCGCCGTCCTTTTTTTTGATCTTCTGGTCGTTATAGTTCTGGGGTGTATAGTCGGCAACAGCCGCAGCCATTATCAGAACATCGCTTTCCGGCAGCTTTTGGCTGATATTCTCAAACATTTCCTCGGCGGAACGGATATTTATACGTTCAACGAACATCGGTGCGGGAAGTTCAACCGGACCGCTGACGAGAGTAACGTCTGCGCCCCTGAGCGCCGCAGCTTCTGCAATAGCATATCCCATTTTTCCGGAGGAATGGTTCGTTATGAACCTTACGGGATCGATGGCTTCCATTGTCGGACCTGCGCTGATGAGGAAACGCAGACCGCTGAGATCCTTTTTGCAGGCGATCTCATATTTTATATATCCGATAAGGGTATCTGTGTCGGGCAGCTTTCCTTTTCCGATGTCTCTGCAGGCAAGCCTTCCGACAGCAGGCTCGATAATTGTAAAATTATGGCGTTTGAGCTTTTGGAGGTTTTCCTGAACGATGCTGTTTTCATACATATAGGTGTTCATAGCAGGAGCAATGATGATCCTGCATCTTGCCGCCAGCATCATGGTGGAGAGCATATCGTCCGCAATGCCGTTTGCAGCCTTTCCGATGATGTTTGCGCTTGCGGGAGCGATGATGAACACATCCGCCCGCTGAGAAAGCTCCACGTGTTCTACATTATACTTGAAATTCCTGTCGAATGTGTCGGTAAGGCACTTGTTTCCGGTAAGAGTTTCAAAGGTTATGGGGTTGATGAAATTCAGGGCATTTTTTGTCATAACAACATTTACGTCACAGCCAAGCTTTACGAGGTCGCTGACAAGCTGTGCGGACTTGAAGGCTGCGATCCCGCCGGTAACGCCGACTACGATAGTTTTTCCTTTAAGCATAGTATCACTCCAATATATATTATCATTCGCTGATGATAATATAACACAATTTATCATATTTGTAAACATATCCTGCACAGTGACTGTATTCCACTGACTGCACGGCGCACATTAAAAATATGGATATGACAGCGAGTTTTTATCCAAAATCAGTAGATTTTTTTTTTGCGGTGTGATATAATCAAAAGGTGTTTGCATGACGAAAAAACTGACACGTTTCTGACAATGAGGAGGCAAAAATAATGGCCATAGCAAAAACCTTGCTTGATGTAAGGAAAAACTATACAACGAGGACATTTCTATGGGCGCTTGGTCTGGCAATTTTTATTTTTGGTCCATGGATGATCTTCAACGACGGATATTTCCTGTTCTACGGAGATTTTAACGTACAGCAGATACCGTTCAACCAGATGATACATGATTCTGTGCGTGACGGCAACATGGGCTGGAGCTATACGACAGACCTTGGAGCCAATATTATCGGCTCTTACAGCTTCTATAATGTAGGAAGTCCGTTTTTCTGGCTGACGATGGCATTTCCGAGCGAAGCAGTGCCGTATTTGATCGCACCGCTGCTCATGCTGAAATTTGCTCTTGCAGCCACAGGAGCCTATGTATTTTTGAGAAGATATGTCAAAAACCAGAACTATGCCGTCTATGGCGCACTAATGTACGCTTTTTCGGGCTTTAGTATCTATAATATATTCTTCAACCATTTTCACGAGGCAATGGTTATTTTTCCGTTTTTGCTTGCGGCGATAGATTCCTGCATTTACGACAAAAAGAAGGGCGTAGTTGCTTTCACGGTTTTTGTGAGCTGCATGATGAACTATTATTTCTTTGTGGCGCAGGCTGTATTCATATTCATCTATTGGATGATAAGAGTCCTTACAGGAAGCTACCGCATAAAGATCAGTGAATTTTTCCGTTTTGTCGCAGAGGTCGTCATCGGATTCGGCGCATCCGCAGTGCTTCTGCTGCCGTCGGTATATGCTGTCCTGCAAAATTCGAGAGTACAAAGATACCAGAGCGGCTGGAGCGCTTTGGTATATCCCAGTGAACAAAAATACTTACATATTTTTGAGACCTTCTTTTTCCCGCCGGATATGCCTGCCTATTCCAACTTTACTCCGGATTCAAATGCAAAATGGACATCAATTGCCGGATGGCTGCCGCTGTTCAGTATGATGGGAGTATTCTCGTTCTTCAAGCTGAAAACACATAAGTGGCTGAGGATATTTATTCCGATGCTGGCAGTAATTGCATTTGTTCCTGTGTTTAACAGTATGTTCCAGCTTTTCAATTCCGTATATTATGCCCGTTGGTTCTATATGATGACGCTCATGTTCGTCTTTGCAACGGTCATCAGCCTTGACAATGAAAAAACTGACCACAGAGCAGGACTTATAATCACGTTCATCATCACTTTACTGCTTGCCGGTCTTGTTGGCTTTATGCCGGTAGAAAAGGACGATGAGATCATAAAATACGGTCTCGAAAAATATCCTGACCGTTTCTGGATATGGGTTGGACTTTCCTTCCTGGGACTTGCACTTCTGATGATACTGATGTGTCTGAGAAAGAGAAGATTGATTTTTGTTGTTATGACAGGCGTATTTATGTCGATACTTATAATATTCTATGCCAATACGCTCATCGGCACAGGTGTTCTCAATGCTTCCTACAGAAAGGACTATATCATAGACAATGCACTGAACGGAAAGGATACCGTCAGCGACCTGAAGGATATCAACAATGTCCGCTCGGACTTCTATGATGAAATGGACAACATGGGAATGTTCTGGCAGATACCGTCAATACAGGCATTTCAGAGTATCGTTCCCGGTTCTGTCATGGACTTCTATCCAACAGTAGGCGTTGAAAGATCGGTCGGTTCAAGACCCAAGACCGATATTTATGCAATACGCAGCTTCCTGTCTGTAAAATATCTTTTTGATAATTACACCAACGGCAAGAGCTTTGCTTCAAACGAAACTCATAACGTAATGCCCGGCTGGAAGTTCATTGCAGAGAAGAACGACTACAAGATATACGAAAACGAATATTATATCCCATACGGCTTTACCTATGACACATACGTCACATCCAAGGAGTACTATGACTGTCCGGAAACCAACCGCAGCAAGCTGCTCCTGAAATCCATCGTCCTTACTGATGAGCAGGCGGAAAAATACAAGGATATCCTCAAACACGACGAAAAGCTTGAAGAGTATCACTACACTCAGAATGAATACTTCTCCGATTGTGAGGAAAGAAAGAAGCTGACCTGTTCATCTGTGGAGTTCGAGAATAACTGTATCACCGCAGAGATCACAACAGGAGATTCCGATGAGCTTGTATTCTTTTCCATACCATACGAAGAAGCATGTCACGGCAGCGGCGGCTGGACTGCTGAGGTCAACGGCGAGCCTGTCGATATCGAGAAGGTAAATGTCGGCTTTATGGCGGTAAGAGTTCCCGCAAACAAGACTTCTACCATCGTGTTCAGATATTCCACACCGGGACTTACACAGGGCGCTGTTATATCGCTGATAAGCCTTGTACTGTTCATACTTTATATGATCTTCTGGAAAGTCAAAAAAAGAGAGACCAACAGGGGTTTCTACTATATTGATGACCTTGCCCCAAGAAAAAAGAAAAAGAAAGCTCCGGCACCAAAGACCGAGCTGCTCACTGACGAAGTGAACGTAATCTTAGAGCCTGAACCGGAAAATACAGTCACCGAGCAGACAGCCGCAGAGCTTGAACCGGCAGAAACAGAAGAGATCATACGAGAAGGATCGGAACAGACCGTAAACAGAGTTCCCGTAAATTTGAATAATGCTGACAGCTCAGACAAAGCTGACAGTTCTCCGTCAAAGCCCAAGCATCTGAAAAAGGGCGGTTCAAAACCTAAATATCAAAAATAAGCAAAAAGAAAGATCTGCTGCAACGGCTGCGGCAGATCTTTTTTATTATAGGATCCCTTTGTATTTTTTCCAGGAAAGTATTCTCATTACTGCATGGTTGATAACGGATTCGTCCAGAGTTCCGTCCTCAACGGCGGCTTTTAGTGAAGCTATCGAAGGTTCAAGCATACTGTTGGTCAGTATAAGCACGTCGTTTCCGGCAAGTACAGCGGCAACGGCAGGTGAATTTGAACCTGCATATTTTGTTATTGCGTCCATGGAAAGGTCGTCTGTGATTATAAGTCCGGTAAAGCCCATCTCTTTGCGCAGATATTCATGCACCTTCGGAGAGAGAGAAGCGGGAGCGCTGTCGTCCATGCACTTGACGATATTGTGGCTCATCAAAACAAAATGTGCCTTTGCATCTATGCCTGCCTGGAACGGAAGAAGATCGTTATTTTTGAGGTATTCAAGCTCACGTTCATCAATGGCGACTCCTGTATGAGTATCGACATTGTTGCCGTATCCGGGGAAATGCTTGAGTGCTACGGATACGCCGATCTTCTGGCTTATCTCGGTGACTACCTTTACAAATTCGGAGGTGATTTTCGGGCTTTCTCCGAGCGAGCGTTCATACATGAAGTCTTTTTTGTTGGTTGAGATATCGCAGACCGGAGCAAGGTTTACATCTATCCGCAGACTTTTTATGAGATTTGCCTTTTCGTCCGCATCCGACTGGATGTACGGCAGCTTTCCCCACTTGTAGAGAGTTCTCGGGGACTCAAATTCGTGGTCTGAAAAAGCAGTTTTTCCGCTTATTCTGGTGACTGTTCCGCCCTCCTCGTCAACGGCAAACGCCATCGGTATCTTCTGGAGGTTCTGTATGCGGGATATCTCGGCTGAAAAGCTGTCTTTAGTCTGACCTTCAAAGTTATTGCCGAAAAGGACGTAGCCTCCGAGACCATACATTGAAGCAGTTTCCGCAGCCTCGAACGTCGGACATGATGACCACAGCATCTGACCTATTTTTTCGTCAAGCGTCATGCTGATGAGCTTTTTGTAGGAATCCTCATAGTATTCTGAAAAAAGACCGTCGTCACGGAACTCATACGGCACATCAAAAACCGACAATGCAGATGATTCCTCCGGTTTTGAAGGTTCCTCCGGAACTGAAGAGGTGATAACGGAAGCTTCACTCTCGGTCGTTTCTGAACTTTCGGGAGCGGCTTCGCTTGAAGAAGATACATTACTGACGACTTTTGCGGTAACAGCGCCTTTGTCGACTGATTTTTTGCATCCAGGAGCCGAAAACAGCAAGGATGCAAGCGTCAGTATCGAAATGCTGCCAATTAACGATCTGCTGTGTGTTCTCATGTTATATTCTCCTAAAATATAGAATTGATAGGTTCGAGACCAAATTTTTTTGCCTGACGGATGGCATAGACAAAGCTGTCATCACAAAGCTGAGCCGGTGCGTGACAGTCAGAACCGACGATAACTCTTATATTTTTTTCGGCGGCCATCTTCCAGAAAAAGCTGTGGGGATAGGGATATCTTATCCCGTCAGGATAGAGCTTTCTCTGGCGGCGGTAGNNGTTAGCCGTTGGCGTTGAGTTCAAGTATCATATCGTTTTTTGCGGCGCAGTCCGTTATCATGCGGCACGCCTCTTCGATATTTTTGTCGATGTCAAAGCTGTTGATGAACATAATGTCGGGATGTGCGACAAAGCGGAAATATCCGGTCTCAACAGCCCGGCAAACATTTTCTGCATATTCAAGGCAGTCGTCAGATGAAGAAGCCAAGACGATATTTTTAAGCTCACCGTCACTGCCGAAATACATATGCTCTCCCAGTGCAAGATAATCGAGTTCAAGTTCTTCCAAAAGATATTTGTAGTAGTCGATATATTTTTGATGGAATTCTATTTCAAGACCCTTGAAAAGCTTCACTCTGCCGTCAAATTCCGGACGCAGCCTGTCTATTGCAGAGAGATATTCACCAAGCTCAGAGTACGGCATACGATAGCCGAAATCATGGTCCGGAAACGGCGCATGGTCAGAAAATCCAAGCTGTTCCATTCCGTTACAAAGCGCCTCAAGCGCATATTCACGTTCCGTGCCGTAAGCATGGAGACAGCGGAAGGTGTGTGTGTGAAAATTATTAGTCATCATCTTTCCCTCATTCCCAATATATTCTATCATATATCACACAAAAATACAAGTGTCCGCACAGGATGGCGATGAAAATAAGCTCAGCCGTGACAGGGCGTTTTTTTGTATATGCCCGCCTTGAAAGAAAATGAGAGTTGTGATAGAATCTACTATAGTGATCCAAAATAATAGCAAAACTGCGGAGCGTGGAGTTAAATTGAAAATTGAAAAT
>DBWG01000089.1:14119-19373 GCA_002308635.1 Ruminococcaceae bacterium UBA1244
ACAGACCAGCGTCCAAACATTTAATGCACTTATTAAGTTGGATTGCTATAAAAGAATAAAACGGAGGATAAAAAATGAGTCAGTACCATTTTTTTGCGATCATGTCAAGGATGAAATATATCAACCGCTGGTCGCTTATGAACAATACCCGTCTTGAAAACATCAGTGAACACAGTCTTACTGTCGCCATGCTTGCACACGCCCTTGTGCTCATCAGCAACAAAAAGTTCGGCAGGGAGCTTGATCCGGAACATGCCGCCGCCATAGCGCTTTTTCACGACTGCACCGAGATAATAACAGGCGATCTTCCGACTCCGATAAAATATTCGAGCAGGATACTCCGGAATGCCTATAAGGATATCGAAGAAGAAGCCGCACAGCAGCTTTTGGGCAGTCTGCCGGACTATCTCAGGGATGAATATGAAAAGCTTTTGCTGCCGAAGGAAGCAGACCCCTATCTTATGAAGCTTGTCAAGGCTGCCGATAAGCTTTCGGCTCTCATCAAGTGCATCGAGGAGGAACAGATGGGCAGTGCCGAGTTCAGCCGTGCAAGATCAGAGATAACCCTTGCAATAGAAAAAATGGGACTGCCGGAAACGGAAATTTTTATGAAGGATTTTCTCCCGTCATACAGTCTGTCACTTGACGAGCAGAATATTGAATTCTGAGTTACGGCTTTTTGTCGGAAGTTGCTGAAAATGACTAAAATAACTCTGTGATTGTTCGGAAAAAATATCAAACAAGACGTTTTTTATGAAATTGTTTGATTATTTGATGATTCTGATATATAATGTATAGGTCCGAACAGAATAACTGACGTTTTGGTATCATGGAGGACTTCATATATGTCTGAAAGAAACAATCCAAACAGAAAACCGCCGCAGAAAAAAACTGAACGGTCTGACGCAAGACGTCCGGATCAGAAAAATCGGTCTTCACAGAACGGCAAGTCTGCAAACAGCGTTGTTTTTTATGATAATACACAGAACAGCACCGTAAATACCAATAGACCGCCGCAGATTCAGGCTCAGAACAAAGAACGTGTCAAAAAGGTCGGCAGGAGTTATACTCCGCAAAAAGCCGGAAAGCTTCCGGTATACAGAGTCGTGCTGAACGTTTTCTTTTCGTTTATCGGAGCTTTGTTCATTCTTGCCGGCTGCGTGTTGTTTATTGTGTATACGGATTTTCACAGGATAGATTATCAGGAGATAGACGCAGAACCGGATGACATCCCCGCAGAGGAGCTTGTGGAGGATGATATGGTGCTGAATGTGATGCTTTTCGGTGAGGATACGAGAGAAAATGCCTCAACGGGTCAGTCCGACACCATGGTGTTGATGTCAATAGATGCCCGTCACAAAAAGATCAAAATGCTGTCACTGCTGAGAGATACATACGTTGACATTCCCGGCTACGGCGAAAACAGGCTCAATGCCGCTTATTCACTCGGCGGAGCGTCTCTTACCGTAAAGACCATACAGAGCAACTACGGAATAAAGATCGACAAATATGCGGTCGTGAATTTTTCCGGATTCAGAAAGATCATAGAGGCTCTCGGCGGGATAGAAATAGAGCTTACTCCCGACGAGATAGACTACATCAACTGGCAGTTCTGGATAAATGCCCAGCCTGATTATAAAAACAACACAGGCGACTACAGGGAAGTGGTTCGTGAGAATCTCAGATACGTCTGGCTCACATCAGTGGGAGAAGACGAAATGCCGATCAAGAAAAGCGAGCTTAATTTTAAGGTCAACAGCAGCGGAGAAGTGACCGCAAAGGTCAGACTCAACGGCAGAGAAGCCCTTTGGCATGCAAGAAACAGGGGAGAAGACGGTATATGCAGCGGTGATGATTTCGTCCGCACACAGCGTCAGAGAGACGTTATCGGAGTCATAATAAACCAGCTCAAAAATTCCGATCTGGCAACGATACAGTCTGTTATATATGAAATAGGTCCCCTGATAACAACGAACCTCAAAACGAGCCAGATACTTTCTCTGGCATCAAAGGCGGATACTTATCTGAAATATCCCATCGTTTCGGAATCTGCTCCGAACCTTGATGAATACGGCAGCAGCTTTACTTTTTCGGGTGACGACCATCCGGTCTATATCAACGGCTATCTTTCATCGGTCATTCTGGTCAACGACTGGAGTGAGTTCAGGCGTCAGATATGGGATTTCCTCTATGAGGAGCAGGTCATTTCAGATTAACATGATTATTGTGCGGCAGGATAACCTCCTGCCGTTTTTTTATTATACAGGCAAGAAAAAGCCCCTCCGTTTTTCATACGGAGAGGCTTTGTTTTTCAGCAATTATTATTTTGCTTTTTTCTTTGCGGATTTTGAACCGTTTTCTTTTGCAAGCTGTTTTTTCTTTGCCTGATGGTTCTTCCACATTACCCACAGCGGAGCTGCGATGCAGAGTGATGAATAAGAACCTGAGATAAGGCCGATCATCATCGGGAGCGCAAAGCTTACGATAGAATCAATGTTGTACATAAGTGATACAACGAGGACCGAACCGATAGCAATGATGGTTGTTATTGAAGTGCAGATAGTTCTTACCATGCACTGGTTAAGGCTGGTGTTGACGATATCGCCGATATTTGCCTTGGGGCCTGACTTTCTCCTGTTTTCTCTGATACGGTCATAGATAACGATGGTATCGTTGAGGGAGTAGCCGAGTATCATAAGTACAACTGCGATGAAGTTGTCGTTGATAGGCATCTGGAAGATGACGAATACGAAATATACGATAATAAGGTCATGGATAAGGGCTACAACAGCCATTACACCTGCTGAGAGACCGCCGATCTTGCGGAATCTGAGTGCTACGTAGAATATCATCAGAATTGCTGCAAGGATAACGGCTGTCATACACTTGAGGAAGAAGTTTGTGCCCTTTGAGGGGTCAACGGATGTTGAGGATACCTCTTTGAAGTTTGCATCGGGGAACTTCTCCTGGAGAGCTTTGGTGATCTTGCGGATATCTTCGTTTGAACCGACGTTCTTTACTGATTTGGCATCAGTTTTTGTGGTTTCTGTGTCGGCATCATCTTCACCGATAGTGATAACATTGTCGCCGCTGACCTCTCCGGTAAGTTCGCTGCCGCTTTCCTCTGCGCCGATAGTAAGGACAGGCTCGCTTGCTTCATCACCTGTTGCTTCTTTTTCTTCCTGTGTGAGCTTTGAAGTCTCAGTTACGGGAGCAGAAGCTTCATCAGCGGGTTTTGAAGTTTCATTTTCGGGAGTGGTAGTTTCAGCAACTGTGCTTTCTGTAGGCTCATAGAATGCCGCATGGACTTCTGCACTGTTTTCAGAAACCTGAACGGTTTCCGAAGCTTCTGTGCTTGTCTGAGCGGAAGCTTCTGCCTTTGAAGCCTCAGCGCTTGTTTCTGCTTTTGAAGCCTCAGCGCTTGTTTCTGCCTTTGAAGCCTCAGTGCTTGTTTCTGTTTTTGAAGCCTCAGCACTTGTTTCTGCTTTTGAAGCCTCAGTGCTTGTTTCTGTTTTTGAAGCCTCAGCACTTGTTTCTGCTGATGTTTCTTCGCTTGTTTCTTTTGAAGTTTCAGCCGTAGCTTCTGTAGAGATCTTAGTTCCGCTGAATGTTACAGTAAGCAGCTTATCATCAGAGTTAAGGTTCTTGCTGAAAGAGAACTCAGGGCTTTGTCCCTTGAAGTTTTCGGTATCTTTGAGAGTATCTTTGATAACCTGTTTGACTTCCGATTCGTCCACGTCACCGTCGAAGCTGAGTTTTATTATCGTACCGCCGGTGAACTGTATGTCCACCTTTGTGTGGAACGCAAAAATATTAAGTATGAAGCAGACAAGCATAATGCCCAGAGAAATGCAGAAGAAGATCTTCGATTTTTTGATAAAGTCTATATGGAATTTCTGTCTCATTTAGATTTCTTACCTCCATATAATCTCTTATTTCTCAGGAACTTGTAGCCTGACAGTGATCTGAGCATAAGTCTTGAAGCGCCGACGCCCATGATAAAGTTTGCGATAACACCAACAAGCAGTGTATAACCGAAAGCATAGATAAGACCGGTCGTTGATACACCGAAGATGGCCGAGAAGATGTTTGCGGGACCGAATACGAGGATAAGGATTATCGCAACGATAATAACGGTAACGTTTCCGTCGAAGATAGCAGAGAAGCTGCCTTTTGTACCATTCCTGATACATCCGTCGAGAGTTTTGCCGGACCACAGTTCGTCTTTTACTCGTTCTGCTGTGATGATGTTTGCGTCAACGCCCATACCGATGGACAGGATAAGACCGGCAATACCGGGGATCGTCATTGTAAAGCTTGGGAAGGACGGGAAATAGCCGGAGATCGCAATGACCGAAACAGAGAGCTGACCGAGCAGAGCGATAACCGCAACGAATCCGGGCAGTCTGTACATGATGAGCATAAAGAGAGCGATGAGGATAAATGCTGTGATAGCCGCATAACCCATAGCCTCAAGAGCTGAGCTTCCGAGAGTAGGACTGATGGTGCTGAAGCTTTCTACTTTCAGTCCGAAGGGAAGCGCACCTGCATTGATGGTGCTTGCAAGTTTTGCGGCACTCTGAGCGGTAAAGTCACCGCTGATGATAGCTGTTCCGTCTGTAATAACTGAATTTACTTCCGGAGCAGAGATACATTCGTTATCCATCCATATAGAGATCTGCTGATCCTTATATGTTCTTGTTGCCTCAGCAAATTTGTCTTTTCCTTCGTCAGTAAGGTTAAGAACAACGACGTGTTCATAAGAGCTGCTTGATGAAGAAGAAGGCTGATAGGAGTTGTAGGCTTCTTTTACGTCAGAGCCTTCAAGCACAACAGGGAGCGATGACGGGTCGCTGTTGTAGCCGCCCCTGAAAGTAAGAACTGCTGTTGCCTTCAGTTCGTCGATAGCCGTGTTGGGGTCATAGTCTTTTTCATCAGACTTCCACGGGAAACGCAGGGTGATCTTTTTGCTTGTGTAGTCGGGATAGATTTCATAGTCGGTGATATTCTGAGCAACGAGACGAAGCTCAAGAATTGATTTTACGGCCTGCATATCGCTCTGGCTGATGTCGTCATCATCTTCAACATCAGGAGCGAAAACCGCCTCAACACCGCCGTTGATGTCGATGCCCCATCGAATATCGTTAATACCCTTGATGTGAGTGACTTTGAAGTCACCGTTTTCGCCGTAAATACCAAAGATAGAGGTATAGGCGAGTGCGAGAATAATAACAAAAACGATGAAGAACACCGG
>DBWG01000089.1:19406-19581 GCA_002308635.1 Ruminococcaceae bacterium UBA1244
CCTGCCGAAAGTACACAGACATATCACATACAATTATATATTTTTTGTCAATAAAAGTCAAATACTTTTTGATAAATACTGCACAAAACTTTTAATAATAATTTTACATTCAAAAATGTCTAAAATAGTTTACAATTCTATACCGGCATTAATAATACCTTTTAGCAGACTATGT
>DBWG01000089.1:19661-19821 GCA_002308635.1 Ruminococcaceae bacterium UBA1244
CTGACTCCGTTAGGATCATAGGCGGTTCAGCATTCCGCAACTGCAAGAACCTTGAGGGTATAACGCTTCCAAAAGGACTGGAATCTTTGGGAGAAGGTGCATTCCATGACAGTTCTCAGGCTTTTGGTGAGAAGCTTGTTATTCCGGACGGCATTGAGCT
>DBWG01000089.1:19923-20076 GCA_002308635.1 Ruminococcaceae bacterium UBA1244
GCTGAGAAATATGCAAAAGATAATGGCATAGAGTTTACAGAAGAATAATTTGTCTGAAAAAAACAAGCGGTACGCAAAAACGTACCGCTTTAATTTTTTATTATTTTGTAAGCTTTTCGATAGCAGCCATCTTAACGCATATACAGAAGATAG
>DBWG01000089.1:20102-47361 GCA_002308635.1 Ruminococcaceae bacterium UBA1244
GCGGATATTGCTGTCCTTGGGATCATTGCCGTAGGGATAGGTAGCGCCTGCACCGGTAAGTACAACGCCTGCCTCTTTGCAGAGTGCAACGACACGCTTAGCACAGCCGTCCATAACGTCAACGCTTACGAAGTAGCCGCCGTTGGGCTTTGTCCATGCTGCAACACCGAGACCTGAAAGCTCCTTGTCGAGCATATCAAGCACCATGTTGAATCTGGGTTCAAGAACTGCTCTGTGCTTCTGCATGTGAGCAAGAACGCCGTCGAGGTTCTTGAAGTATATCACATGGCGGAGCATATTGAGCTTGTCGTAGCCTATGGTCTGGAAGTTATAGCGCTTTTTGAGGATAGCAAGGTTATTTTCGCTTGCTGCAAGAGCCGCAACGCCTGCGCCCGGGAAGGTGATCTTTGATGTTGAGCAGAACTCGAAGATCATATCTTCATTGCCTGTTTTCTTTGCCTCGTCAAAGATATTGAGAAGCTTGTCGGGTGTATCGTTGATATCGTGGATAATGTAAGCATTGTCCCACATGATGCGGAAATCCTTTGCGGCGGGCTTGAGGGACGCAAAACGCTTTACGGTCTCATCGGAATATGTGATACCCTGAGGATTTGAATATTTCGGTACACACCAGATGCCCTTTATCGTCGGATCGGAAGAAACAAGCTCCTCGACCATGTCCATATCGGGGCCGTTCTCAGTCATGGGAACGGTTATCATTTCGATTCCGAAATACTGAGTAACACCGAAATGTCTGTCATAGCCGGGTGCGGGGCAGAGGAATTTGATCTTACCCTGCTGGTTCCAGGGCTTTTCGCCGCTGTTGCCAAGCTCCATCATGCAGGCGATGGTGTCGAACATCATATTGAGGCTTGAATTGCCGCCGACGAAAACCATTTTTTCGTCAACGCCCAAAATATCAGCAAAAAGCTTTCTTGCGCTGTCAAGACCGGTGAGGTTGCCGTAGTTCCTGCAGTCGGGGCAGTCTGCGGATGCAAAATCCGTTTCTGCTGTGAGTGAACGGAACATATCATTTGAGATATCAAGCTGTTTTGAACCGGGCTTTCCTCTTGCCATATTCAGTGAAAGACCCTGAGCCTTGAAGGCTGAATATGCGTCGGAGAGCTTTTTGTATTCTTCGTTGAGTGCGGTTTTTTCCATTTCCGAATAATTAGTCATTGCGGGTTCCTCCTAAGAAAAAATATGATCATGAAATTCAAAAAACTGTCAAAACACTCTATTATTCTAATATATCCGGCAGAAAAATGCAAGAGTAATTTTTGAATCCTGCAAAAATCTGTGTTTTAACAAAATTCAGGTAATAAACAATGATTATTTTGGGGCTTATGGATATATATGCCGAAAAGTGCTTTTGCATTAAACGGAAAAATCCTACATATTATATAGTAAATGATGGAGTCTTTCGTATCATATACAGGGGGGCTTGTTGATGAAAGGAAAAATACTTTACGGAATTATCCTTGCTTTGTCTGTTATGTCCGTCACAGGCTGTATCACGGCACCGCCCGAATGTCCTGCACAGGAGCTTGTACGGCACAGGTGGTTTCCTGAGAACAAAACGGGTGCTGAACGCGGGGAGCTGCTGTTTTGTGACGATGAGATGCTTCTGTCTGCAAAAATGTCGGGTACGGAAGTAAGGCTCAGGGGAGAATATCTCATTGACGACAAGACCATCACAGTGATGTCCGAGCAGTACGGCACGGTCTGCATGGACTACGACCTTTCTTCGGAATATCTGACGCTGTCGTATTACGGAAGGTCAGCAAAATTTGTGAAGGGATAGTGCTTTACAAATCCCGTTGTGCAAAATACACTAATAGTCTGTTACAAATTTGTTACGAATGTCGGCGGCAAAAAAACAAAAACAGGTTTATTTTAGAGAGAAAAAATGATATAATCATTATGATTAACGGCAGTGTCACCCTGTGTGGCAAATCCAACTGCTGTAAAAAAAGCAAAGGAGAAGATAATCTATGAATGCAAAGAAACTTTCTAAGCGCATCATAGCCTCCGTTATCACGCTTATGCTGGCTCTGAGCTGTTTTGTTCTGCCTACCGTTATCGTTAGCGCAGCAGAAGTCACAACAGTCAACATCCACTATCTCCGTGAAGACGGCAGTTATGGCGATTGGGACGTGTGGGCATGGGCTGACGGACTTGACGGCGCAGGATACAAGTTCGTTGACAGCGGTGATGCAAACGGTGCGGTTTGTACCATTACTATCACTCAGTCTACTCCCAGAATGGGCTTCATCGTAAGAAAGCCCGACTGGAGCGCAAAGGATCCTGACGGCGACCGTTATGTTGATCTCAGCTCCGTAGTATCCGGTACAGTAGATGTTTTCTGCAAGACCGGAGTCGAAGAATTCGACGTTGATTACAGCGGCGCAGTTACAGGCCTTAAAGTAAGAGAGGCTGTTGCTGAGTCAAAGACAAAGGTTGCCATTAAGTTTACTATGGCTCCCGCAGAAGATGATGTTATCACACCTTCTGATTTCTCAATCAGGACTGCATCAGGCAGTGAAGTGGCTATAGGTTCATACGAGCGTGTTTCTGATGTGAATGCTGTTATTGAGCTTTCACAGGAGCTTGACTACACAAAGGACTATGTCATCTCTTTCAGAGGCTCAGAGCTTAAGCTCACTCTTCCGGATTATTTCTCAAGCAAGGAATTTGAGGATGAATTTACCTACAACGGCGATGATCTCGGTGTTACTATCGAGAACGGAAGCACAATCTTCCGTGTATGGGCTCCCACAGCCGAGAAGGTTGAACTCAATATCTATGCTGAGGGCAACGGCGGCACTGCAGAGCAGGTAACTGAGATGTCAAAGAGCGTTAACGGTACTTGGACACTTACCGCTAACGGCGATCTTTCCGGCAAGTATTACACCTATACAGCATACTTTGACGGTAAAGTAAACAAGGATGTCGTTGACCCCTATGCAAGAACAGTAGGCGTAAACGGCAAGAGAGGCATGATTCTTGATCTTGCATCAACAAACCCCGAAGGCTGGGATGCTGACAAGAGACATACCTACAAGAACGTAACAGACATGGAGATCTATGAACTTCATGTAAGAGATTTCTCCATCGCAGAGAACAGCGGTATCACAAACAAGGGCAAGTATCTTGCCTTTACAGAAACAGGCACAACAACTCCTGACGGCGTTGCTACAGGTATCGACCACCTCAAGGATCTCGGCGTTACATCAGTACATCTCCTTCCCGTATATGACTACGGTTCAGTAGATGAGACTAAGCTTGACAAGGCTCAGTTCAACTGGGGCTATGATCCGGTCAACTACAATGCTCCCGAAGGCTCATACTCAACAGACCCGTATCACGGCGAAGTAAGAGTAAAAGAGTTCAAGCAGATGGTAAAGGCTCTCCATGACGCAGGTATCGGCGTTATCATGGACGTAGTTTACAACCACACCTACAATACTCAGTACTGCTTCAACCAGCTCGTTCCTGAATATTTCTACAGAGCAGGCCAGAACACCTCAGGCTGCGGCAACGACGTTGCTTCCGAACGTTCAATGGTCAGCAAGTTCATCGTTGACTCTGTAAAATACTGGGCAGAAGAATATCACCTCGACGGCTTCCGTTTTGACCTTATGGGTATCCTCGATGTTGACACAATGAACGCTGTTCGTGCAGCTGTCAACGAAGTAGACCCTGATATCATCATCTACGGCGAAGGCTGGAACATGGGCAGCGTTCCCACAAAGTCCGGCGTTAAGATGGCTAACTACACCAACGCAGCTGATACTCCCGGCATCGCTTACTTCAGCGATACTATCCGTGACATGATCAAGGGCAGCGTTTTTGACGCTACAGAAAAGGGTTATGTAAACGGCGATCCCAAACACGCAAAGGCTATCATCAACACAGTTCAGTACACCAAGAAATGGTGCCCCTCTCCGACACAGATCATCAACTATGCAGACTGCCACGACAACCTTACACTTTGGGATAAGATCCGTTCTTCAAACGGCGATGACAGTGAAGAGGATCAGATCCGTCAGAACAATCTGGCAGCTCTTATCATTCAGACAGCTCAGGGCGTTCCCTTTATGATGAGCGGTGAGGAATTCCTCAGAACAAAGACAAAGGCTGACGGTACATTTGAACACAACAGCTATGCTTCTCCCGACTCTGTAAATGAGCTTGACTATTCAAGAGTTTCAACTTATGCAGACGTTTACAACTACTACAAGGGTCTTATCGCTTTCCGTAAGGCTCATCCCGCATTCAGAATGACTACAGCAGAAGCTGTTGCAGACCGCTTCAGCAGCCTTAAGTCGGACAACAAGACAGGTCTTGCTGCTTACACGATCACAGGCGGTGTTAACGGCGAAACAGCTGAAAAGCTCCTCGTTGTTTACAACCCCAACACAGAAGCTCAGACTCTTGAACTTCCCGAAGGCGAATGGACAGTTTATGTAAACGGCGAAAAGGCTGGAACAGAAGCTCTTGCAACTGTTTCCGGTACACTTGAGATCCCGAGAATTTCCGGTATGGTCCTTACTCAGGGCTATGTTGAACCCGTTGTTGAGAATACATATTCAATCATCGGTTCTATGACAAACTGGACAGGCGATATCGAAATGACAGCTACCGAAGACGGCAACGGCTATGAGGGCAGCTTCACAGTTGAACCCGGTACATACGAGTTCAAGGTTCGTGCAAACAACTCATGGGATGACAGCTGGGGCGTTTATGAGGCTGACTACGAGAGAACCTACAACAGCCAGACAAACATCAAGGTAAAGGTAGAAAACAAAACGACCTTCATGGTATTCCTTGATACATCAGCTGAGGATTATGAGGATTGGTTCATCACCTATACGTACAGCAGCTACGGCAGCGAATCTCCGGATACTATGTATGTAAACACCGGAAAGGACGGCAACTATGCTCCTCCGACTGATGGTGAGACAAGCACAGATACAAGCACTGACACAAGCACAGACACCAGCACAGATACAAGCACTGACACAAGCACTGACACAAGCACAGATACAAGCACTGACACAAGCGATGAGTCAAGCGTTATTGTAAAGCCTGATGACGGCAACGTTTCTACAGGCGACTCAACAAGCGTAATGGTTATCTTTATGATCGTTATAGCTTCCGGCGTTTGCTTTGCTGTTATCTATGCTTCCAAGAAGTCAAGAAAGGCTGAGTAATACCTGACAGGTATTGACATTTGTTGGCTGATATTGGCTGAATAATTATTATACTCCCCAAAACAATGTGCTTTGGGGAGTATTTTTTCGCTCTTTTGCAGAAAAAAGAATATTTTATAAATAGTATTGTAAGGAGCTTTAAAACATGATATAATACTATAGCTAAATTTGATTTGTTAAAAGAGGGATTCCGATGGATAAAAGAGAGGATTTAAGAAATATTGCTATTATCGCCCACGTTGACCACGGAAAAACGACCCTTGTGGATCAGCTCCTTCGTCAGAGCGGTATTTTCAGGGACAACGAGGCAGTTGCCGAAAGAGTAATGGATTCCAATGATCTTGAAAGAGAAAGAGGAATAACCATCCTTTCAAAAAATACTGCCGTAATGTACAACGGTACAAAAATTAATATTGTCGATACTCCCGGCCATGCGGATTTCGGCGGTGAGGTGGAGCGTATCCTTCTTATGGTGGACGGCGTTCTTCTGCTTGTTGACGCATTTGAGGGCTGTATGCCGCAGACAAGATTCGTGCTTAAAAAGGCTCTCGGTCTTGGAAAAAAGCCGCTTGTTGTCGTAAATAAGATCGATCGCCCAGGTGCAAGACCCGAAGAGGTAGTGGATGAGGTGCTTGATCTCTTTATCGAGCTTGGCGCAGACGAAGACCAGCTTGACTTTCCGGTAGTCTATGCTTCCGGACGTGACGGCTATGCTACTCTTGACCCATACGAGACGGGCACCGACATGAAGCCGCTGTTTGAAAAGATACTTTCAGAGATACCCGCTCCTCAGGGAGATGCGGAAGGTCCTCTCCAGCTTTTGTTCTCAAATGTTGACTATGATGAATATGTCGGCAGGATCGGCATCGGCAGGGTCGAGCGCGGAAGCTGCAAGGTCGGTCAGAATGTCGTCCTTTGTCATAACGACGGCAGCCGTAAGAATGCCAGGATCACAAAGCTCTATCAGTTTGAGGGTCTTAAAAGAGTTGAGGCTCAGAACGCAGCGCTCGGTGATATCGTCGCTGTTTCGGGCATAACTGACCTTAATATCGGCGAGACTGCCTGCGACCCCGAACATCAGGAACCGCTTCCTTTTGTAAAAATAGACGAGCCTACCGTTTCTATGCTGTTTATGGTCAACAACAGCCCCTTTGCCGGACGTGAAGGAAAATATGTTACTTCAAGAAATATCCGTGAGAGACTTTTCAAGGAAGTCCAGACAAATGTTGCAATGCGTGTTGAAGAAACGGATTCCGCCGATACCTTCAAGGTCTCCGGCAGAGGCGAACTTCATCTTTCCATACTTATCGAAACGATGCGCCGCCAGAACTATGAGTTTCAGGTATCCCGTCCCAAGGTTATTATGAAAGAGATAGACGGCAAGCTCTGCGAGCCGATGGAGCTTCTTATGATCGAAGTTCCGGACAGCTATGTCGGTGCTATCATGGAAAAAATCGGTTCGAGAAAGGCAGAGCTTCTCAACATGGGTACTCGTGAATCAGGCGTTACACATATCGAGTTCCGTATTCCGGCGAGAGGCCTTATGGGCTACCGCTCAGAGTTTATGACCGATACAAACGGCAACGGCATTATGAACCATATCTTTGACGGCTATGAGGAATATAAGGGCGAAATACAGTCACGTCTCCAAGGATCTCTTATCGTTCACGAGACAGGCGAAAGCACAGCATACGGACTTTTTGCGGCTCAGGACAGAGGCAGACTCTTTATCGGCCCCGGCGTTGAGGTCTATGAGGGTATGGTCATCGGTGCGAACCCCAAAAATGAGGATATGGTAGTCAATGTCTGCAAGAAAAAGCACATGACAAATACCCGTGCATCAGGCTCTGACGATGCTCTCAAGCTCACTCCGCCGACTATCCTCAGCCTTGAACAGTCTCTTGAATTTATAAACGACGACGAGCTTGTTGAAGTTACACCGTCCTCGATACGTATGCGTAAAATGATACTGAACAAGGAGCTTCGTCTGAAAGCTCAGAGCAAAGGCGGCTGAGATGCAGTATGTTATCCTTGACCTTGAATGGAACAGCGGCTACAGCAAGAAAAAACATGGGTTCATAAATGAGATAATCGAGATCGGCGCAGTAAAGCTCAATGAAAACATGGATATTGTAGGACAGTTTTCAATATTTGTCCGCCCCGATATCACAAAGCGTCTCAACTCTATGGTCAAGGAGCTGACGCAGATAACAAATGAAGATCTGATTCACGGAGCAACATTCGGCTATGCGATAAGCAAGTTCAAGAAGTTTTCGGATGGCTGCATTATAATGAGCTGGAGTACCAGTGACCTTAATGCACTTGAATCAAACTGCGAGTATTACTACGGAAACAGCCGCATACCGTTTTTGAAATACTATGCTGATGTTCAGGCATATTGTCAGTCAAAACTCAGCAGCGAAAGCAAGAATCAGATCGCTCTGCAGAATACTGCGGAAAGCCTTGAAATAGACACGAGCGACATCCCTCTCCACCGTGCTGTAGGGGACAGCATACTTACCGCAAGGGTGCTGAAAAAGCTGTATAATGCTGATGAGTTCAAGAGTTTTATCAAAACTGCGGATACGGAATTTTATGACAGGCTGAATTTTCACAGCACATATATTTATAGCCCCGACAATCCGCTGATAGACAAGAGCGAGCTGTATATAAACTGTGAAAGCTGCAATGTGCGCTGTGAGCAGCTTGAGGACTGGAAGATAAAGAGCAGAGCCTTTATTTCAGCGTTTGAATGTCCGGTATGCGGGACACGTTACAGAGGAAAGGTTCAGTTCAAGCTTTTGTACGACGGTATAGTTGTCACCAGAAAGACCTCACCGCTTGAAGAAGAGCAGGATGCAGTATCACAATAATCTTATGTATAGATTTTTCTGTCGGACAGATGAGTATCTGTCCGATTTTTTTATGGAATAAGTCGGAAAAGTCCGATGATTTATTTTTCATACAGGGCATTTTTTTGTTGAAAAAATCCGTGAAATATGGTTTAATATAAGGGTATAGAATGAACCCTTTGTGTTCCGAAACGACCTTACGAAAGTATAGAAGTTGCGGGGTGCAGGGGTACTCGAGTACCCCTGCCGAGGGTTTGGGGCGAGCAGCCCCAAGCAGGGGTTTGGGGGCGGCAGCCACCAAGCAGGGTTTTGGGGGCGGCAGCCCCAGGCAGGGTTTTAGGGGCGGCAGCACCCAAGATAAAACAGTGAAGGAGGGAACGCTTGTGGCGAGTGAGATGCTGAAAGCGATCTTGGAGGCCGAGAAGGAGTATTCCGAAAAAGAAGCGGCTGCTCAGAAGGCTGCGGAGGCTGACAGGATCGAGGCACAGAATAAAGCGGCGGCACTTGTTGAGGAGGCTAAGGAAAAGGCGGATAAAATGCTTGAAGAAAACGAGAAAACATTGAATGAAAAGGCAGCATCCGAAAGACAGAAGGCACTGAAGGATACAGAAAAACAGTGTGCTGAACTGTCGGCGAGTGCGGAAAAGAATATCGGCAGTGTAACAGAACTTGCAATAGAGCTTCTTTGCAGCTGAGATATTTCTAATCATATAAAAGTGTGGTGATCGTAATTTGGCAAAACTAAAAATGAAATCGGTGAGGATCATTGCGCTCAAAAAGGACAGAAAACGTATCCTTGAGCATCTACAGGACAGCGCTCTTGTGCAGGTCAAGACTGGCAGGGAGGCCGAAGAAGGCTTCCGGCGCTCCGACAAATCCTCACAGAGAAAGCAGTTTGAACGCAATGCTGAACTGACCGAACAGGCTTTGAAAATTCTGAATAAAGTATCTCCAGAAAAAAAGGGAATGCTTGCGGGATTCAAGGGCAGAAGGGAAATCGACCCCGATGAGATCGGAAGGATAGCCGCTGATTCAGCAAAGGTCATTGGTATATGTCAGAAGATCGTGAACCTTGACAAGCAGCGGGCTGACTATGCCGCAGAACAGGTCAGGATAAAGACCTCTCTGGCTCAGCTTGAACCCTGGAAAAAACTGGATATCCCGCTCAACACGAAGGACACGGCAACAACTGCTGTTCTTATCGGCACTCTGCCAAAGCCATACGACAATACTTCATTGTCTGAGGCGATAGCAAAGGAGGCTCCCGACCTTATCTTTGAGTTTGAGATACTGTTCTCTTCCGCAAATATGACCTGTATCTGTCTTTTCGCTCCCAAAAAGCAAAGAGAGCTTGCAGAAAAGGCACTTCGTACCTACGGCTTTTCACAGCCGCTCAACCCGACAAGCCGTACTCCTGAAGTCAAGGCAAAACGTCAGCTTGACAAGAGCGCTGATATCCGCAAAAAGGACGAGGAAGCCGAAAAAGAAATCGCTTCTCTTGCAAAATACCGTGAAAAGATCTGCGAAACTCAGGACTATTTCGTCCTGAGATCAGAAAAATATAAGGTCATTTCCGAGCTTGACCAGACAAAACACTTTTTCGTGCTGAACGGATATGTTCCCGAAGAGGACTGCGCAAAGCTCGAAGTTCTCCTGACCAAAGCGGCGGACTGTGTGGTTGAATTTGAGGACGCCGATGAGGACGCTCCCGTAAAGCTCAAAAACAATAAGTTCGCAGAACCTGCTCAGAGTATCGTGAGTATGTATTCCGCTCCGTCTCGTGCAGATATCGACCCGACACCGATACTTGCGTTCTTCTTCTACTTCTTCTTCGGAATGATGTTTTCGGACGCAGGCTACGGACTTCTTATGATAATCGCAACGGCAATTGCAATAAAGGTCTTCAAGCCCGACAAAAAAATGTACAATAACCTCAAGCTTTTCCAGTACTGCGGTGTGTTTACGGTTTTGTGGGGACTTGTGTTCGGAAGTATCTTCGGCGATGCGCCGCTGATGTTCTACAAGATGTTCACTGGCGACGACAGCATAAAGACCATGCAGGAGTTCCTGCCGTGGCCGACACTCGATACTCAGAAGGACGCTCTGATGATAATGATAATGTCTATCGGACTCGGACTTGTGCATATCCTTGTCGGTATGGGCTGTAAGTTCGTCATCTGCATGAAGCAGAAAAAATATGCGGAAGCGTTTTTCGATACGGGACTGTGGATGCTCATGCTGTGCGGCTTTGCCGTTTTGGGTGTCGGCATCGCAACACTTCCGATACTCGTAACTGTAGGAGCCGGAATAGCAATAGCCTGCGCTGTCGGACTTGTTCTGACTCAGGGCAGGGGCAAAAAGGGAATTATCGGCAAGCTTGTGGGCGGCGTTGCTTCACTGTATGACATTACAAGCTATATAAGCGACCTTCTCAGCTATTCAAGACTTCTTGCACTCGGACTGACAACGGGCGTTATGGCGCAGGTATTCAATATGCTGTCGAATCTTTTCGGCACAAGCGTCATAGGCATCGTTTTTATGATAATCATATTCCTCGTCGGTCACGCAATTACAATAGGACTGAACGCTCTGGGTTCTTACGTCCATACAATGAGACTCCAGTATGTAGAAATGTTCAGTAAGTTCTATGAGGGCGGCGGCAAGCCCTTTGAGCCGTTCTCGACAAAGAGCAAATACTTCAAGACAAAGGGCAGCAAAGAAGAATAAGGACAAAATGTCCGATCAATGGAGGTAAATTATTATGGACGGAATTATGGGTATGTTTTTGGCGATCGTTGCAGCTGCAGTGGCTACTGTTTTTGCGGGCATAGGTTCTGCAAAGGGCGTAGGAAGCGCTGCTCAGACTTCAATGGGAGTTCTCTCTGAGGATTCATCAATGTTCGGTAAGATGCTCGTTCTTACGCTTCTTCCCGGTACACAGGGACTTTACGGCTTTATCGTAGGCTTCCTTATCCTCATCAACTGCGGTGTTCTCGGCGGCGATATGCCGACACTCGGTCAGGGCTTTGCATTCCTCGGCGCTTCACTTGCAATAGGCTTCGGCGGTATGATGTCAGGTTTTGCACAGGGTAAAGCGGCAGTTTCCGGCATCACGATGACCGCAAAGGACGAAAAGAACTTCTCAAAGGCAATGGTATCCATCACACTCGTTGAGATCTATGCACTTCTTGCCTTTATTGTTTCACTTCTTATTGTAATCCAGGTTCCCAACCTCACATTCTGATAAACAAAATAATCCAAATACAAAGGTGGGACGAATATGAGCAGCGGTGAAAAAATACTGTCAAGCATACGCTCTGACAGCGAAGAGTCTGTCGCTAAGATCAGAAGCGAATCAAAAGAAAAGTGCGAAAAGTTGCTCTCAAAGGGCAGAAAAAAAGCACAGGAGATCACTGACGCAGCTGAACTGAAAAAGGCTCAGCAGACAGAAAGACTCACAAAAGCAAACAACAGCCGTACTGAGCTTGAAAAGCGCAATATGCTGCTTGCTGCAAGACGTGCAGAGATAGACAAGGCTGTGAAGCATATACTGAACTATATGGAAACTCTTGAAACAAAAGAGTATTTTGAGCTTGTATGCCGTCTTGCTTCAACGCTCGGAAATAAAGAGGGGATCGTTTTCCTGAATGAAAAGGACCTCAGAAGAGCGCCGAAGGATCTTGAAAAACGTCTTAACGAAAGCGGCATAAAGGCAACACTCAGCAAAACTCCATACAACAATATCAAAAGCGGCTTTATCCTCAAAAACGGAGATATCGAAGACAATATGAGCTTTGACGCAATTATTGCGGAGCGCAGAGAAGCGATAGAAGACCTTATCAACCGTGAGCTTTTCAAGAAGTGAGGGGGAGTTAAATGTCACTGTCGTATGAATTTTCAATAGGTTCAGTCAGAGCCAAAGAAAAATCTCTCTTTACATCTTCTGACGCTGAACAGATGCTTGCGCTCAAAAACGAAAACGAGCTTATACGTTTTCTCAGGGACAAGGGCTACGGCGACGGCAATACTGTCGATGAGATCATTGAGAGCAATACCGAAAAAATGTGGAAATACATAAAAAGCGTTGCTCCGGACTTCGATCTGTTCTATCCGTTTTTTATACAGAATGACATCCACAACCTTAAAACAGTTCTTAAAGGCGTAATGTCTGAAAGAAAGCCGGATGAATTTCTCATCGAGCCGTGCAGCATAAAAATAGAGGACATGAAAAAAGCGGTGGAGAACCGCCGTTTTGAAAACTTTCCTCTGTGGCTGAGAAGACCTGCAAACAGAGCATACCAAATACTTGCCGAAACAAAGGACGCAAGACTCAGCGATGCCTATATAGACAAGGCAGTGCTTTCACAGCTTCTTGTTGAGGGAAAAAAATCAGGCTCAAAGTTCCTGCAGGAATATTTCGGTACACTTGTATTCTATGCAAACGTAAAAGCGGCTCTCAGAGGTGCAAGAATGACTGTCCGCAGGCTCTTTTATGAAAAAGCGCTCTGCGAGTGCGACGGACTTTCAAAAGATGATGTCATCCGCTTTGCGATGCAGGGACATGAGGCTCTTGTAAAGTATCTTTCAAAGATAGATGCTTTCGGCTGCAAAAAAGCTATGGAAGCTTATGCAAAATCGGCTTCGGAGTTTGAAAAGTTCGTTGACAACAGGCTCGTAGGTCTTGCACGATCAATGTGCAGGCTGACAAGTGAAGGACCCGAACCGCTTGTAGGATATTATATCGGCTGTGTCTATGAGAGAAAAATGATCTACATTATCGCAAGCGGTCTTAAAACAGAGACTCCGCCCGAAAAGATCAGGGAAAGGCTGCGTGATATCTATGGCTAAGAGCATTGCTATAATCGGTGACAGCGAGAGCATAAAGGGCTTCGGCGCTGTTGGGATGGATCTTTTTATATGCGACGATCCGCCTTCATCTCCGCAGCTTTTAAAACAGATCGCTGAAAATGATTATTATGCGATAATATATATGACTGAGGAGATATTTGAAGCCTCCTCAAAAGAACGCGAAAAATATACCGAGCGGGCTATCCCTGCGATAATCCCTCTCCCCGGAGTCAGGGGCAACACGGGTATCGGACAAAGGCGGCTTTCGTCGTTTGTTGAGCAGGCAGTAGGCTCGGACATACTCTTTAAAAATTGAGGTGTATAACTTGGTTAGCGGAATAATTACAAAGGTAGCAGGCCCTCTTGTTATCGCTGAGGGTATGCGAAATGCAAATATGTTTGACGTTGTCCGTGTCAGCAGTCAGCGTCTTATCGGCGAGATCATCGAAATGCACGGCGACAGAGCGTCTATTCAGGTCTACGAAGAAACTTCCGGTCTCGGTCCCGGAGAGGTCGTAGAGTCAACCGGCGTACCGCTTTCTGTTGAACTTGGTCCCGGACTTATCGGCGCAATTTATGACGGTATCCAGAGACCTCTTAACGAGATAATGAAGGTCGCAGGCACAAACCTCACAAGAGGTGTTGAAGTTCCGTCACTCGACCACAAGAAAAGGTGGCACTTTACACCCGTAAAGAAGGCAGGCGACACTGTTGCTGCCGGTGACGTTATCGGTACGGTCAAGGAGACAAATGCTGTTCTCCACAAAATAATGGTTCCAAACAAGATGGGCGGTAAGATAAAGTCCATAAAGGAAGGCGACTTTACAGTTGATGATACAGTCGCTGTTATCGAAAAGGACGGAAAGTCAGAAAATATCACAATGGCAGTAAAATGGCCTGTCCGTGTCGGCAGACCCTACAAGCGCAAGCTTTCTCCGGATATCCTTCTTACTACCGGTCAGAGAACTATCGACACGCTTTTCCCGATAGCAAAGGGCGGTGTTGCTGCTGTTCCGGGACCCTTTGGTTCGGGCAAGACAGTAGTTCAGCATCAGCTCGCAAAATGGGCTGCGGCTGATATAATCGTATACATCGGCTGCGGTGAGCGTGGAAACGAAATGACGGACGTTCTCAACGAGTTCCCTGAACTGAAAGACCCGAGAACAGGCAACTCGCTTATGGAGAGAACTGTCCTTATCGCAAATACATCAGATATGCCCGTTGCCGCACGTGAGGCTTCCATCTATACGGGTATCACTATCGCAGAATATTTCAGAGATATGGGCTATACTGTAGCTCTGATGGCGGATTCCACTTCAAGATGGGCAGAGGCTCTCCGTGAGATGTCCGGACGACTTGAAGAAATGCCTGGTGAAGAGGGCTATCCCGCATATCTCGGCAGCCGTCTCGCACAGTTCTATGAAAGAGCGGGACGAGTTATCGTAAACGGAACAGAGGATACCGAAGGTGCATTGTCGGTTATCGGCGCAGTTTCACCTCCCGGCGGTGATATTTCCGAGCCGGTATCACAGGCGACCCTCAGAATCGTAAAAGTATTCTGGGGACTTGACGCAAGCCTTGCTTACAAGAGACACTTCCCGGCTATCAACTGGCTGACAAGTTATTCGCTTTACACAGATCAGCTCACAAAATGGTTCTCAGAGAATGCTTCAAAGGACTTCATGGAGCTGAGAGGCAGACTTATGGCACTGCTTCAGGACGAAGCCGAGCTTCAGGAAATAGTAAACCTTGTAGGTATGGACGCACTTTCCGCAAACGACAGACTCAAACTCGAAACTGCCCGTTCCATCCGTGAGGACTACCTCCACCAGAACGCTTTTGACTCTGTAGATACCTACACATCCCTGAAAAAGCAGGTTCTTATGATGAGGGCTATCCTTCTTTGCTATGACAAGTCATCCGAAGCACTCAAAAGAGGAGCTTCAATTGACGACCTTATGAAGATGGGTGTGCGTGAGCGTGTAGGACGTTTCAAATACGAAGAGGAAAGCGGAATTGACGAGGAATTTGAATCCATAAAGGCAATTCTTGATAAAGAGATAGAAGATGCTGTTGAAAGGAGTGAGGACTGATGCCAAAGGAATACCGTACCATACGAGAGGTAGCAGGTCCTCTTATGATGATAAGCGATGTTGAGGGCGTTACCTACAACGAGCTTGGAGAGATAGAGCTTCCCAACGGCGAAAAGCGCCGCTGTCAGGTGCTTGAAGTAGACGGCACAAATGCTCTTGTTCAGCTTTTTGACTCAGCAGCAGGCATCAACCTTGCCGAAAGCAAGGTAAGATTCCTCGGAAAATCTATGGAGCTGCCTGTGTCCGCCGATATGCTCTCACGAGTATTTGACGGTCTCGGAAACCCGATAGATGACGGTCCGGCTATTATACCCGAAAAGAGAATGGACATCAACGGTACGCCCATGAACCCCGCAGCAAGAGACTATCCGCAGGAGTTTATCCAGACAGGCGTATCCGCAATTGACGGACTTAATACCCTTGTAAGAGGACAGAAGCTCCCGATATTCTCAGCATCAGGTCTGCCTCATGCACAGCTTGCCGCACAGATAGCACGTCAGGCAGCCGTAAGAGGAAAGGACGAGCAGTTCGCTGTTGTATTCGCTGCAATGGGTATCACTTATGAGGAATCCGATTATTTTGTACAGTCCTTCCGTGAGACAGGCGCTATCGACAGAACTGTAATGTTCGTGAACCTTGCAAATGACCCTGCTATCGAGCGTATCGCAACTCCGAGAATGGCACTCACAGCAGCAGAATATCTTGCGTTCGACCTCGGAATGCACGTACTCGTTATTATGACCGATATCACAAACTACGCCGATGCTCTCCGTGAAGTTTCTGCCGCAAGAAAGGAAGTTCCCGGCAGACGAGGCTATCCCGGATATATGTACACCAACCTTGCAACACTTTATGAACGTGCAGGCCGTCTTAAAGGAAAGAACGGTTCTATCACAATGATACCGATTCTCACCATGCCCGAAGACGACAAGACTCACCCGATACCCGACCTTACAGGCTACATCACCGAAGGTCAGATAATTCTCAGCCGTGAGCTTTACAGAAAGGGCGTAATGCCGCCGATAGATGTTCTTCCGTCACTGTCACGTCTTAAAGACAAGGGTATAGGCCCGGGCAGAACAAGAGAAGACCATGCCGCAACAATGAACCAGCTTTTCTCCGCTTATGCAAGAGGAAAGGATGCCCGTGAACTGATGATAGTTCTCGGCGAGGCGGCTCTTACAGATATTGACAAGAAGTATGCGGAGTTTGCAGAAGCCTTTGAAAAGGAATATGTTTCACAGGGCTTCAATGCTAACCGCACCATCGAAGATACACTTGATACAGGCTGGAGACTTCTCCACATTCTGCCCCGAAGCGAGCTTAAACGTATCAAGGACGATATGCTTGACAAATACTACGGCAAATAATGTGCAGGGAGAATCGCTATGGACATTATGAACGTAAATCCCACCAGAATGCAGATGACGAAGCTGAAAAAACAGCTCATCACTGCAAAAAGGGGACACAAGATGCTGAAGGATAAGCGTGACGAGCTTATGCGGCAGTTTATAGAGCTTGTACAGGAGAATAAACGTCTGCGTGAAAAGGTCGATGCAGAGCTTTCACAGTGCAGTGCGCATTTTGTGAACGCAGGAGCAGTTATGAGCAGCAAGGCGCTCAACTCATCGCTTATGTCCTCAAAGCAGCAGACAGGCGTTGATGTCGGCTCAAAGAATATAATGAGTGTTGACGTTCCTGTATTTTCAGGCGTGAGCGAAAGCCCGAACAAGTCGGATATTTTCCCGTATGGTTTTTCATTCACATCCTTTGAGCTTGACGATGCGGTTTCTGCGCTGAACGACCTGATGCCTGACCTTATCAAGCTTGCCGAAACGGAAAAAAGCTGCGAGCTTATGGCGGCTGAGATAGAGCGTACAAGGCGAAGAGTAAATTCCCTTGAACACGTTATGATACCACGCTATGAGGCGACAATAAAATACATCGCCATGAAGCTTGAAGAAAACGACCGAAGCAGCCGTACCCGTCTTATGAAGGTAAAGGATATGCTGCTTGAAAAGGCTCACCACTATTCCGAAAAACAGTAATATAAAAAATCGGACAGCTCCTTTTGAACTGTCCGATTTTGCGCATTATTTAAAAAAGTGTGGAGAGTGGAGTGTGGAGTTGCGGCAGTGCTCCGCACGTTTTAACTACTTAATTGCCATCATGGCTACAAGCCCGCCTCTTTTTCCGCCGCTTGCACGGTGTGAGAAAAGCAGACCGCTGTTGCATTTTGTGCAGACATCGCTTATGGTGATGTTGATGCTGAGAAGTCCTGCTTCGAGCAGCATACGGCGGTTTGTCTCTTTGAGGTCAACGATGTATTTTCCGTGACCGAGACTTTTTGTGAAATAAGCGGGTTTCAGTTCAGTAAGAGAACCGAATCTCTCAAATACGGGAGTATCTACCTCATAACAGCAGGAGCTTATTGCAGGTCCGATGACTGCGATGATATTTGACGGGTCACAGCCGTATTTTTCTTCCATAACGTCAACAACGGCTTCACCGATCTTTTCGACAGTACCCCGCCATCCTGCATGAGCAAGTGCAATGACCTTTTTTTCCGGATCGGCAAGATATATCGGTGTGCAGTCCGCATAATGTGTGACGAGCGTCACATTCGGCTCGTTTGTCACAAGAGCGTCAACGCTTTCCATGTCGTGTTCACGATAGATGCCGATGCCGCAGTCCTTGCTTGTAACGCACCTCACGTTCAGCTCGTGGACCTGTTTGGAGCTTACGAGCGTATTGTAATCAAACCCAGCAGCCTTGCAGAATATCTTATAGTTTTCTGTCACTTTTTCCGGGTCATCGCCCCTGTTGAAATTAAGGTTCATGTATTTATAATCACCCGTACTGACTCCGCCGATGCGTGTTGAGAAGGCGTGGTTGACAAATCCAAGCTCAGACAGCGAAGGAAACGTAAAAAAACCAACGCCGTCAACAAAATTCAGATCCGTATTCTTACTCTTAAATACCATAATGCTACCTCTGTAAAATTTAAGATTTTATCTATTCAAAAAAGGAGGATAAAAAATGCTGGTCTCAAAAAAGAAACTTTTCGGGAACAACATCCCGCCACGATGCGAATACTGCAAAAACAGTGAAAAAAACAACAGCGGCAATCCGGTGTGCCGTTTCGGGCTGGGCACTGCGGACGCCTGTAAAAGATATGCTTATGATCCTTTAAAGCGCGAACCGCAGTCCATGCCGACACTTCCGAAATTTACCGCCGATGACTTCAAGCTATGAAGTAATTTTTATTACTTCTTAGCTTTTTTCTTTGTTTCTTCAGCAGGAGCTTCTTCAGCAAGAGCCTCTTCAGCTATCTCAAGTACAGAAGTACAGTGAGGGCAGCGAGTTGCGTTGATGTCGATCTCGCTGAGACAGAAGGGACACTTTTTTGTTGTGGGAGCTTCTTCAACAGGCTTTCTTGCAGCATTGACCATCTTATTGACACCCTTGATGAAGATGAAGATGATGAGTGCAAGAATGAGGAAGCTGATAATAGCAGCAAGGAAGTTGCCGAAATTGATAGGACCTACATTAAGAGATTCAAGAGCCTTTGAGAAGTCAAGCTTACCCTCTTCGTTGGTCATGTCCTTGCCGGAAGCCGTTGCAACGATCCATGCAACACCGGGCATGATAACGTCATTACAGAGTGAGTTAACGATTCCCTGGAACGCTCCGCCGATGATAACACCGACTGCAAGGTCAAGAACATTGCCCCTCAACACAAACTCTTTAAACTCTTTTGCAAATTTTCCCATAGATATTACACCTTTCCTGAAATTTTTATACCGCTATTATAGCACAAACTTCTAATATCGTAAAGTATTTTTGAAAAAAATATGTAAAATTTTATCAGTTTTTGCTGTAGTAGAAATTCGGGGACTAATAGCCCATAACGCCGTCGATGCTTTCGTCGTTGACTATCCAGTCATTCACATTTATTTCGGTGTATTTTGTTTTGCTGTTGCGGATGATTATTTTTTCTATTCCTGCGTTGATTATCATTCTTTTGCACAGCGAACAGGCGGAAGCATTTTCAACATACGCTCCCGTTTTTGCGTCCTTGCCGACAAGGAACATTGCCGAGCCTATCATATCGTCACGGGATGCATGGATTATCGCATTCTGCTCTGCGTGAACGGAGCGGCACAGCTCATAGCGTTCACCTCTTGGGACTTTAAGGTTCTCCCTGACGCAGACACCCATGTCGATGCAGTTTTTTCTGCCTCTTGGAGCGCCGACATAGCCGGTGGAGATGATCTGGTCATTCTTGACGATAATAGCGCCGTAGTTCCTTCTGAGGCATGTGCCTCGTTCAAGGACAGTTTCGGCGATGTCGAGATAATAATTGATCTTGTCGGTACGCATAATATCACTTCCATACAAATATATACAATGATTATAAACTATCGCACGGGATTATGCAACAGTTTTGATATTTTTTCCGCATTATTCAACGCTGTTTTTCATAGAAACAAATTCGTTTTCGTCTATTATTTTTATTCCGAGAGTCTGAGCCTTTGTGAGCTTGCTTCCGGCTTCTTCGCCTGCAAGTACAAAGTCGGTCTTTTTGGACACGCTTGAAGCGACCTTTCCGCCGAGAGATTCGATGATCTCAGCGGCTTCGGTGCGCTTATAATTCGGGAGAGTGCCGGTAATGACGAATGTTTTGCCCAGAAAAGGACTGTTTTCTGAGACCGGCTTTTTCTCGCTGAGATTTTTTGTGTTGATTCCGAGTTCCTTTATTTCGCTGACAAGCTTTTTAGAGCTTTCAAGTGCAAAATATGCCGCCGTGCTTTCCGCCATTATATCTCCGAAGCCCTCTATTGTCAAAATATCTTCAACAGATGCCGATGCGATCTCATCAAGCGTATTGAACCTGTCCGCAAGAAGCTTTGCGGCCTTCTGACCGATATGTCTTATGCCAAGTGCAAAAACTATCCTGTACAGATCATTGCCCTTTGATTTTTCTATCGCACGGATGAGATTGTCGGATGACTTGTCCTTTTTGTTTTCAAGGCTCATAATGTCCTCTTTTGTGAGCCTGTAGAGATCGAGCGGAGAGGAAATAAGATCCTTCTCTGCAAGCTTATGAAGGACTTTTTCTCCGAGACCGTCAATATCCATAGCATCACGGGACACGAAATGGATCATGTGTCTCATAAGCTGAGCAGGGCAGTCCGTGTTCGTACAGCGGAGTGCGGCTTCGTCATTTTCATAAGCGACGGGCGAACCGCACGAAGGACAGGTCTTCGGCATTGTGAACGGGACTGAACCATCCCTGTGCTTTGAGACAGAAACAACTTCCGGTATTATCTCGCCGGCTTTTCTGAGAATTACCGTGTCGCCGATACGGATGTCCTTTTCACGGATAAAATCCTCATTGTGGAGAGTGGCACGGCTGACGGTTGTTCCGGCAAGGGTGATAGGTGCAAATATCGCAGTGGGTGTAAGAACGCCTGTTCTGCCGACATTTATTTCAACGTCAAGAAGCTCGGTTTCCTTTTCTTCCGGCGGATACTTGTATGCCTCAGCCCAGCGTGGAAATTTTGCCGTACTGCCGAGAACTTCTCTCTGTGAAAAATCGTCCACTTTAATAACTGCGCCGTCGATCTGGAACGGAAGTTCGCCTCTGCGTGAACCGATATCTTCTATCTTTTCAAGGACCTCATCGACAGTATCACACTTATAATAGAACGGCAGAGTTGTAAAGCCCAGCTCCTGTAGATAGTCAAGTGACTGCTTGTGGCTGGAGAGAGTTTCGCCCTCTATCTGCTGGATGTTAAAAACAAAGATATCCAGTTTTCTTTCCTTTGTTATTTTTGCGTCCTTCTGGCGGAGAGAACCGGCTGCTGCATTGCGGGGATTCTTGAATGGCTTTTCCTCACGCTCCTCCTGTCCGGCAACAAGTTCCTCAAAGCTTTCGATGGACATATATACCTCGCCCCTGACTTCAAGATAGGGAAGAGGTCTGTTGAGCTTCATAGGCAAAGTTCTTACGGTTTTGAGGTTTTCTGTGATGTCCTCACCGACAAGGCCGTCGCCTCTTGTTGAACCTCTTACAAAAATGCCGTTCCTGTATTCCGCAGAGACGGAAAGACCGTCGATCTTCGGCTCTACAACATAGACAGGCTTTTCGGCAGTTTCACGTACCCTTCTGTCAAAGTCCCTGATCTCGTCGTGTGAAAAAGAATCATGCAGGCTCTCCATAGGGACTGTGTGTTCAACGGGTGAAAATTTTGCCGCAGCTTCGCCGCCGACCTTCATTGTCGGAGAATCGGGAGTTTTGAACTGCGGATAGTCCCTTTCGATATCCTCAAGCTCACGCAGGAGCATATCATATTCAAAGTCGCTTATTTCGGGAGAATCCTCGTTGTAGTATCTTATATTGTGGTAGTTTATCTGTCTGCGAAGTTCTTCGGCTCTTGCCTTGATATCGTTAATGTCCATTCTGACCACTCCTGTTTTTATAATGCGATAGTATTGTTCTCATTATGAATATTTTTATCCGCCTACTGTCCTTGCAAAGCCTACGATCAGCGGCATTGTTATTACGGAAAGAAGCGTTGAAAGTGAAACTATCTTTACCGAAAGCTCTGCGTCATTGTCAAACTTTGCAGCGAACATTGTTGTTGCGGCGGCAGCGGGTGCGGAAGCGGCGATCACGCAGGTGACAAGCACAGTGCCTCTTATACCGCATGCCATCATTCCGCCGAATGCAAGAAGCGGAATGGCAATAAGCCTGAACAATACGCAGATAAAGCCCTTTCCATCCTTGAAAGCGTCAAGGAGATCGGATTTTGAAAGATAATATCCGATGACGAGCATGGGGATAGGCGTGTTCAGGTCGGCAAGAAATCCTATTGGCTTTGCCGCAATATCATGTACTGGCATAGATGTCAGGAATATCACAAGTCCGAGAGCCATGCCAAGGATACACGGATTGAGGAGTATCTTTTTTGCGGAGAGATATTTTTTATCGCCGCTTGAAAGCCACACGCCGAATGTCCACATCACTATATTAAATACTACTATATATACTGCCCCAAAAAACACCCCGTCAGAACCGAGCAGTTCCTTTTGAAGCGGCAGCGACATATAGCCGCAGTTTGAAAATATCAGCGCAAAGCGGTAGACCCTGTTTTTTTCGGGCTTTTTGTCGTGGAAAATAAGCATTGCGATGACTATTGAAACGATATGTATAACGAGTGCCGCTCCTGCGGAAGTCAGAAGTCCGCCGAGCATTTCCGGATCATACGGACGTATGAAATTCTGTATTATAACGCATGGACAGACGATATAGAGAACGATATCCGTAATTGATTTTACGGTCTTGTCATTGAGGAGCTTTGTTTTTCCGCAGACAAAGCCAACGGCAATAAGTATAAAAAGTTCAAGCACCTGAGTTCCAACGGTAATAAAATTCTCTGCCATAGCAGAACCTCCCAAACTAAGCAATAGATAAGTATACGATCACAGTCTGCACTTGAAATCCGAATATGAAAATTCCCTGAGAAGCTTTGTCTGACCGTCAGCTTTGAGAAGATATATCGACGGCAAAGGCATACCGTTGAACGTGTTGTTCTTTACCATTGAATACATCGCCATATCCGTAAAAACAAGCTTATCGCCGATATTCAGAGGAGAATCAAAGGAATAGTCACCGATAATATCTCCTGCAAGACAGGTAGGACCGCCCAGGCGGCAGGTATATTTCAGTTCTCCGGCATCGCCCGACCCGATAATGAACGGGCGGTACGGCATTTCAAGAACATCCGGCATGTGGCATGCGGCGGAGGTATCGACAATTGCGATGTCCATATTGTTTTTTATGGTATCAAGCACCGTGCAGACAAGATATCCCGCATCCACTGCGACAGCTTCGCCGGGTTCGATATAGACCTCAAGACCGTACTTTTCTTTTATGTAATTAACGCATCTGATGAGCCTTTCAACATCATAATCGGGTTTGGAAATATGGTGGCCGCCGCCGAAGTTTATCCACTTCATACGGCTGAAATACTTTCCGAATTTTTCCTCGACAACTTTCAGAGTTCTTTCGAGGGTATCAGAACCCTGTTCGCACATCGTATGGAAGTGAAGTCCGGAAATGCCGTCAAGCTCGTTTTCCTCAAAGTTATCGAGAGTGATGCCGAGTCTTGAATTTGTAAAGCACGGGTTATAGATATCCGTTTCTATTTCGGAGTATTCGGGATTTATCCTCAGCCCGAAGGATACGTTTTTGCATTTGAGAGCCTTTTCACGGAAATGCTTCCACTGAGAAAAGGAGTTGAAAACTATGTGGTCGCATATCGTTGTAAGATAGTCAAAATCTTCGTCTTTATAAGCCGGTGAAAAAACATGGACCTGCTTATTGCCCATTTCCTCATGTGCAAGACGTGCCTCAAAGATGCCGCTTGCGGTAGTACCGCTGATGTACTGAGCTATCAGCGGATATACATGATATGCGGAAAATGCTTTCTGCGCAAGAAGTATATGACAGCCGGTCTGCTGTTCGACATATTGCAGGACTTCAAGATTGTGTATTAGCGCCTGTTCGTCAATAACATAGCATGGTGTCGGAAGAGAACCAAGGATATTCATTTTATCATCGTTCATTTTTGACAGCTCCTTTTTCAATGTTTCACAAGTAGAATACTACCACAGAACCGTGAAAAAATCAATGTTATATATAGTTCTGTATCCTTCGGACAAAAGAAAAAGGGACAGAACGAGCGTCCTGTCCCTATGTGTCATTTGAATATCTTGTCGCTGTATTTCTGGATAGCGAGATCGTATGCCTTTTCATACTGTTCAGCCATGCTTGTGTCGTCCTCTGTAACGAGCGAATCCCTGACGATCTGCTTTATGCGCTTGCGCTTTGACTCATCAAGCAATGAAAGCGTCCTGAGATATTTTGCAAATTCGGGCTTGCTGTTGTAAATAAAGCCGTTAACGCCGTTCTTTATCATATCGTCAGCGATCTCATACTTATCGCCTTTTACGAGTATCGGCAGTCCGCACGCCATCGCTTCGACAAATGACATCGACATAAGACCGTCCTCAGACGAACAGACATAAATGTCACAGGCGGAATATATCTCCGGCATCATATTGTTTGAGACAGCTCCGGCAAAGAATACCATATCGTCGATATGCAGTATCGTGCAGAGGCTTTTGAGATAATCCGTTTCTGTTCCGTCGCCGACAATAAGGAGCTGGATATTGTCCTGCTTTCTGATGTGCTGTGAAAAGGCGGTAAGGATAAACTCAAGGTTCTTTTCGACAGTGAGCTGACCTGCAAAGACTGCGACCGTCGCTTTTGCAGAAAGCCCTAACTTTACACGCATCTTGCGGATAGAAGCCGGAGTAGCGTTTCTGTAGTCGAAACGGTTGGTATCGGTCTTTGATTCTATGAGCATGACCTTGCGTTTGCGGTCAGCCTTTCTGATAAAGATATCAGCCCTGCTGCAGGATGAGGTAATAACATCCGCATTGTCGATCATGTCACGGAAGTGCTGTTTTTCAAAATAAGTCTTTACGTTCCAGATCATTCTGGACTTGTCGGCGGCATTGCGGTCCATGAAATAGTCATGGATGGTAAACACCACAGGAACGCTTGCCTTGTCCGCAACGAGCAGACCCATATATCCGATGCGTGTGTCGGTGTGGATATGGACAACATCAGGCTCAAAGCTTGTTATGAAGTTGATTATTTTTGGGTCGTTGTAGTTTTTGCACTCATAGCCGTATTTGTTTCCGGCTTTTTTTGCGGGACAGCGGATCACTCCGTTTTTGTATGTGGCATCCTGTATGAAAGGGGACGATGTGACGATGACTACCTGATGAGAAAGAGCCTCAAGCCCCTTTTTGAGTATCTCAACATAGCTTGATATCCCGCAGACATAAGGTGCAAGTACCTCTGTAAATATTAATATACGCATAAGATCACCATCAAAACTATACTTGTCATTACATTATAACATGAGACGGACACAAACAAAAGACTTTTTTAAAATTCCTGTTAATTTTATAATAAAACCCTTTTACAAAACGAAAAAATAGTATATAATGAATATATGCGTATCGGTTTTGCCGGAGAAATGAGGTATATCCTGCTCCGGCATGAGTGAAAAAACGGAGGTGTAAGTATGGAAACAAAATTTTCCGTAGCGCTGTCAAAAATAATAAAGGAAATCGACCTTGAGGTATCCTATATGCCGGACGATCCCGACAACATCAAGATCATTTCAAGGGACATTACCCGTCCCGGACTTGAGCTTACGGGTTTTTTGGACTTCTTTGATAATACCCGAATAATGATCTTCGGAAATACTGAAAACAGCTATCTTAACAAATTTAGCACTGAACAGCGTTCACACGTAATAGAGCGTCTGCTTGCGCTCCAGCCGCCGGCGATAATCGTCACAAGAAACATCATCCCATACGGCGAGCTTATGTCGGCAGCGGAAAAATATGGTGTTCCCGTGCTGCGTTCAGCAGAAACAACGTCAGTTCTTTCGGCATCGCTGATTTCAATGCTCAATACGGAGCTTGCACCGAGAGTCACACGTCACGGCGTTCTTGTTGAAGTCTATGGTGAAGGACTTCTCATCGTCGGAGACAGCGGCGTCGGAAAGAGCGAAACTGCCATTGAGCTTGTCAAAAGAGGACACCGTCTTATCGCAGACGATGCCGTTGAGATAAGAAGGATCTCAAACAAGCAGCTCATTGGTTCATCTCCTGCAAACATACGTCATTTTATTGAGCTGAGGGGCATAGGCATTATCAATGCAAGAAGGCTTTTCGGTATGGGCGCAGTAAAGATGAGCGAAAAGATAGATATGGTCATCAACCTTGAACAGTGGGACAGCAAAAAGGTGTATGACCGCATGGGAATGAACAACGAGATGACGGAGATACTCGGCAATCAGGTGCCGATACTGACTATACCGGTAAAGCCCGGACGAAACTTAGCCGTTATTATCGAGGTTGCCGCTATGAACAACCGTCAGCGCAAGATGGGCTATAACGCCGCAAGAGAGCTTTTCCAGCTTCTGGGGCTTGAGCTTCCCGAGGAAGAGGATACCGGCGTAAAGACTATCCCGTTCTGATGGAGTGCCGCTGAAAAAATTATCAATAACACAAGCGTGAGGTTACAGATATGACAGACAATAAACTGATCGAACTTATAAAAAAAGAAAATGCCGAGATTTGTACCAATGAATCCATGAAGAACCACACAAGCTTCCGTATCGGAGGAAATGCCGACTGCTTCTGTGAAGTGAAGGATGTTGCATCTCTGAGGAATATAATCAGGCTTTGCAGGGAATTTGACACGCCTTATTTTATTTTAGGACTTGGTTCAAACCTGCTCGTTTCCGACAAGGGCATAGACGGAGTAGTGATAAAGCTCGGCGGAGAATTCAATGAGATAACCCTTTCCGAAGGAAATACCGTCCGCTGCGGAGCTGGTTCGACTCTTGCAAGGCTCTGCAATTTTGCGAGAAATATGTCTCTTGGAGGTCTTGAATTTGCCTGGGGCATACCGGGTTCTGTCGGCGGTGCGGTATATATGAATGCCGGAGCATACGACGGCGAGATCAAGGACACGGTATGTTCAGTTGACTATATGGACAAAAACGGCAGCATAAAGCGCTGTAAGAAAGAAGACCTTGATTTCAGCTACCGCCACAGCGCATTTACTGATACAGACAATATTATAATCAGTGCGACCTTCAGGCTTGTTCCAAAGCCGCAGCACGAGATATCCGAAAGAATGCAGGAACTGATGGAAAGGCGCAAGACAAAGCAGCCCATAAACCATCCCAGCGCAGGCAGCGTTTTTAAGCGTCCCGAAGGCTACTATGCGGCGGCACTCATTGAAGAGTGCGGTCTTAAAGGCTATGAATACGGTGGCGCTCAGGTCAGCCCGAAACATTCCGGTTTTATCGTCAACGATAACGGCGCAAGTGCAGAGGATGTACTCGGACTTATCGAACATATCAAAAAGGTAGTAAAAGAACAAAAGGATGTAGACCTTTCCTGTGAGGTGAAATTCATAGGCAGAGTGTAATTATCCGGAAAGCCGTAATACTGCGGCAATTATCCCGCAGTGCAAGCGTACTGCGGGAATATCAGGTGGAGTGTATATGGAATTTATAATTATAACGGGTCTTTCGGGAGCAGGAAAATCAGTTGCGATGCACAGCATGGAGGATTTCGGCTATTATTG
>DBWG01000058.1:0-180 GCA_002308635.1 Ruminococcaceae bacterium UBA1244
ATTGCACTTTTTGTCATTTTATGCTACAATACGCCGGAGGTGAATGAAATGATCTCAAAAAGAAAAGCCGGAATATCTCTCGCTGTCAATATAATTATCACTTTAGTTACTGTTGCCGTAGTTATATCATACTTCTTTCAGGAGCCGAGTGTGCTTACAAAAAACGGCTATGAATCCTTC
>DBWG01000058.1:219-5749 GCA_002308635.1 Ruminococcaceae bacterium UBA1244
TTTTATGATATCAGAATCATAAAAGGTAAGACCGACACCTTTCCGAAATGGGCGGTGCTGCTGAAATATGCGGGAACGTCCTGCGCTTTTGTGACATTCTCCGTCACGGCATTTTTCCTGCTCCCGCTGTACGGCCCGATAGTATACAGCGGAACTCTGATACTTTTTCACGTAACGAACCCGCTGATGTCATTATTTTCGCTCATATTCCTTGAAACCGCACACAAGATACGTTTCAGGGAAATTCTTTTGGGTGCTGTTCCGGTCATGGTCTACGGTATAGTGTATCTTACAGAGGTCGTCGTTATCGGAGAAGAAAACGGCGGCTGGATGGATTTTTACGGCTTCAATATTGNNNTATCATTTGCGCTGATGAATCTCGGAGGCTTTCTTATAGCTTTTGTCACTGCACTTCTCCACAACATAAAAGCCGTCCCAAAAAAAGGAACGGCTCAGCATAATAAACAGTAAACCAAATAACACCAAAAGCAAAGCGTATCCCCGAAAAAACAGGGATACGCTTATTTTTATGAAGCTTTGTATGTCTTCATCAGTCTGGTGATATATTCCTCAAAGGACATATTTTCATTATCGCCGGATGTGAAGCGTCCGTCAAGACTGAATCTGAAGCTCTTCTTTACGTTTGCAAAGTCTATGTCAGGCTTTACAACGCTTTCATAGTGCGACTTTGCTTTCTGATAAAGGCTGTTGAAGTTATCGGTGTTCCAGCGGGAAGACTCCGATATATTTTTAAGTGCGGCAGTATATTCGTCTTTGAGGAGACCGCCGTTGAGTATCGCCGCTTTTATAAGCGGGTTGCGCTGCTGACCGCCTTCTCCGGCTGCTTTTGTTGAGAACGGTGATTGTGCAGTCATGCCGGTATGTTCGGGATTGTAGCCGTAGGTTATGCCGAGAGTACGGTCATTGTCATAGACGATAAAAATAGCTTTTCCGGTATCCTTACGGAAATAAACATAGTGATTGTTGTAGTTGTTGCGGATATCGTCAGGGTCGCCAAAGAAATACGATACCGCAAGGAATTTTGCAAAATAATCTGTGTCAACAATACTTTCAAGCTGTGCCTTCGTCATGCTGTGTGAAGCAGTATCAAGGAGATTTTTCAGTGAAGCATGGATCGAAGTCTTTTTGTTTGTTTTGAGATTATAGTTGTATTTCAGCCCCTTATTTTTATCCTCAACTCCGTAGCTGACACTGTACTTTTCGTATGTGGCGGGCTTGTTTGTCCAGCCCACCTTATAGAGGTCGCCGCCGAGAGCCGATTCAGGAAGGTTCTTTTCAAGGAATATCTCGTCAACAGGCTCATAAATCTTGAATACACCGTAATTCTTACCGTTGAACACAAGATTTGAAAGACTTATCCTCTGGGCAAGGATACCGTTTTCTCTTGCGGTCTGAGCGGCGTATATCTCTCTTATGTATGTTTCATCATAAACACTGTTCCATTTAAGGTCAAGTTCCTTGAGAGTTGCAAGCCGGCGGTTCTTGCGCTGTTTGCGGACTTCCTTGCTTTTCCAGACCTTGACTTCGCTGCCGTATTCATCCTTATCGTCAAAGGTCTCGTTGAAACTCAGCTTGTAGTGTGAGATATTCAGCTTTCCATGCTTATCGTATACAGGTGAGAGCCACATATTTCCTTTGAGACGTATACCGACTTCTTCGATAGTATATTTTGTGTTGTTGACCGTCAGTATAAGATCGGCTTTGCGGTAGATCGGCGATTTTGAGCCTATTTTTTTGTACTTCTCGTAATCCTTCTGTATCTTGTCAAGCTCCGTCTGTGAAATGGAAAGCTCTATCTTTACCTGACTGTCGAGGCTGAAAAGCTCATTGTATAGCGCCGTTCCGCCGATATCGGTATCAACGGCAGGTTTCGGCTCAGGCTCAGGCTTTGAAACTTCCTCATCTTTTGAAGATTCCTCCTGTTTTGACACTTCAACAGGCTTTGACTGTTCCGCAGGCTTGGACTGTTCCACAGGCTTCGACTGTTCCACAGGCTTGGATTGTTCCGCAGGCTTCGACTGTTCCGCAGGCTTCGACTGTTCCACAGGCTTCGACTGTTCCGCAGGCTTGGATTGTTCCGCAGGCTTGGACTGTTCCGCAGGCTTTGACTGTTCCGCAGGCTTTGACTGTTCCACAGGCTTCGACTGTTCCGCAGGCTTCGACTGTTCCTCAGGCTTGGACTGCTCTTCAGTATGTGAGCTTTCTTCCGGCTGTGAAGACTGTTCTTCCGAAGGCTCATCCTCAGACAGTTCCTGTTCCGAACTCTCCGATTTACTTTCTTCCTGAGAAAGCTCTGTGGTCTGTGATATTACCGCAGGACTTTCAGTTTCTGACGAGTCTGACGAACTGCCGGAGCAGGCTGTCATTCCGGTAAGAGAGATCATTGCCGCAAGCAAAAGCGCAAGTCTCCTTTTTTTCATTCATATACCGCCCTTCTATGATCGTTTATTGCATATACATTATAATGTATAAAATACACTTCCGTCAACACGCAGTTTTAACATAAACTTCCAATATTGATATATAAGCTGCAACTCTCACGTTATATTCAAAAAGACACGATAATACAGGCATTTTGCATAAATCGAAATGCCAAATTTTGTTATTGGTATCAAAGGTCAATAAAAGCATTTCAATTGACTTTAACAGCTTAAAGTTTTATAATAGATAAGTGTTTTATAAAACGGATGTTTGTACAACATTTTCAGCGTGAAAGCAGGCGTTCGGCATTTTTATAAAGTATCATTTCTTTTTCCGTATCGCTGATACCGTCAAGTGACCTGATATGCTCAACATAAGCCTTCTGATCGTTCCAAGGACTGTCTGTCGCAAACAGCACCCTGTCCGCACCGTGACGTTTTATTACGCTGACAGCCTCTTTGTCACCTGTTTTGCTGAAATTCATAAGGGAATGGAAACCACAGCTTATATCTATGTAGCAGTTTGCTCCGGCAAGATGTTCCATAACGTCATCGTGAAGGTTCATTCCTCCCAAGTGTGCAAACACCATGAACGGCTCCGTAACTCCTGTTTCGGACATAACTCTGTCAAGAACGGCTCTTGCCCTGTCCGGCGGACAATGTACCACCTCAAATGCCGGATCCACTCCCGCATGAGACACTACGATAAGACCAAGCCTTGCACATCCGGTTATGATGCGGATATACCGCTCGTCGTCAATAAATGTTCCGGTATAATCCGGATGTATCTTTATTCCCTTAAAACCGCTGTCTTTGAGAAACTGCAGTTTGTTCTCAATATCGTCATCATCGGGGTGTATTCCACCGAATGAGACAAGATTTTTATATCTGCGGTTAGTTTCTAAAGCACATTTGTTTATCGTGTCGAACTGTCCCTTGCGTGTTGCAACGGGAAGTATCACAGATTTGTCGATCCCTGCGCTTTCCATGCCTGAAAGCAGTCCGCTGAGAGTACCGTCCGTGTATGTGCTGACGTTCTTTGCGTTCTTTTTCAGTGTGTCGATGACCCGTGAAGCCATGCTGTCAGGATAAACGTGTGTATGAAAATCAATTACCATAAACTGCACCCCAATTTGTCTTTATAATATGTGTATATTCCGGCTCATTTGCCGACAGAGATGAATATAGCACATATTATTAAAAATATATTTCCATAAAGGAATAAAAACAAAGGAGACAAATAAAAATGGATATGTTCATCAAAATTGCGTTCCTCGTAATTTTCTTCGCCGTTATGATCGGCGTCGGAATTTACTGCCGCAAGCAGGCAACGGACGTAAACGGCTTCGTACTCGGCAACCGCTCGGTAGGTCCCTGGCTGACTGCTTTTGCATTCGGTACTTCCTACTTTTCAGCAGTTATCTTTGTCGGATATGCAGGTCAGTTCGGCTGGAAGTTCGGTCTTGCATCAACATGGATCGGACTCGGAAACGCCTTTATCGGCTCGCTTCTTGCGTGGAACATCCTCGGCAGACGTACCCGTGTTATGACTCAGCACCTTGACTCGGCAACCATGCCCGACTTCTTCGCAAAAAGATATAACTCCAAGGCTCTCAAGATCGTTTCTTCCGTCATCATATTCGTATTCCTCATTCCCTATACCGCATCACTCTACAACGGTCTTTCAAGACTTTTCGGTATGGCATTCGGCATCCCGTACGAATACTGCGTTATCGCAATGGCAGTTCTTACGGGTATCTACGTTGTACTCGGCGGCTATATGGCAACTGCTATCAACGACTTTATTCAGGGCATTATAATGATCGTCGGCATTATCGCAGTAATTGCGGCAGTTCTCCAGCAGAACGGCGGTCTTACAGAAAGCATCAATCTTCTCAGCAAAAAGGAAGCTAACGGCATCTCTATGGACGGCCCCTTCACTTCATTCTTCGGTCCCGATATACTCGCTCTTATCGGCGTTGTTATCCTTACATCTCTCGGCACCTGGGGACTTCCCCAGATGGTACAGAAATTCTATGCCATCAAGTCAGAAAAATCCATCAGCACCGGTACTATCGTTTCCACTATATTTGCTATCATCGTTGCAGGCGGATGCTACTTCCTCGGCGGCTTCGGCAGACTCTTCGGCACAGCAACCGAAAAGGGTACTCCCGAAGGCGGCTATGACAGCCTTATCCCCTCTATGCTCGAACATCTCTCTCCGATACTTATCGGTATCGTTGTAGTCCTTGTTCTCTCGGCTTCAATGAGTACGCTTTCAAGCCTTGTTCTTACTTCAAGCTCTGTTCTTACCATCGACTTCATCGACCCTGTTTTCTGCTCAAAGAAGGCTATGGGCGAAAAGAAAAAAGTCCTCACAATGCGTATATTCATCGTATTCTTCATCGCAGTATCGGCAATTATCGCTATCGTTCAGGCAAAGTCACCCGTAATGTTCATATCTCAGATGATGGGCGTTTCATGGGGCGCACTCGCAGGCGCATTCCTCGCTCCGTTCCTCTACGGTCTTTATATGAAGCGTGTTCCGAAAGCCGCAGTATGGATCAACTTCTTTGTCGGCATCGCAATTTCCCTTGCTTCGTTCTACTGCAGCCTCTCCGGCATCGTTTTTGAAAACCCTGTTCTTAAATACTTCCAGTCACCCATAAACGCAGGTATGCTCGCTATGCTTGCAGGTCTTGTCCTCACTCCCATAATCACCCTCATCGCTCCTGCAAAGGACAAGGACAGACAGGAACAGATATTCTCCTGCTACAACAAAAAAGTCCTCGTTTCCAACAAGGTCTCTATCGACGAGGACAGCAACGAACAGATCGCTCCTCCTAAAAAATCCTCCTCAAACGTAAACAACGGCTCAAAAGCCGCATCAAATAACAACAAAAAAAATAACAAAAAAAGGAAATGATCAAAATGATGTTTCAGAAAGACATTGAAACCATGCCCCGCGAAAAAATTCGTGAGATCCAGCTTGAACGCCTTAAAGAAACAGTAAAATACTGCTACGACAACGTTCCGCTGTATCACAAGCGTCTTGACGAATGCGGCGTTGGCGACGGCTCAAAGATCAA
>DBWG01000103.1:0-2447 GCA_002308635.1 Ruminococcaceae bacterium UBA1244
AAGGTTTCAGAAACCATATTTGACAGACTTTACAGCGAAAGCAAATATCGTTCCTCCGAACTGCGTGGCAGATATTCTTATGGCTTTAACCGTTTCGTTGATAACAGACCTTATCGCACAAATCAGAATTACCCACTTACCCTGAAAATCCTGACACCTGCAAGTGATGAATTGAGCGACGAAACAACCTTGCGGCTGCTTTCGGGACAAAGTACAAGTGTACTTGTTGTTTTGCCGGATGACAGTGCATTTCTTGAGGAATTTGCAATGTCGCTGAAAATAGAAAATTTCCTGACAGGTGATGCAGGCAGAACAGCAGCCAAATATGAACAAATCAACAGTGATAAGCGTGTCGAATTGCGTGAGCATAAAGAACAAGCCGTATTATTCCTGAAAGAAGCACTTGAAAGAGCCGATATATATGTCAACGGTGACAGAATACAGCCTAACAGCAAGGATGCCGCTTCCCGTATCAGTGAAGCTATGGGAAGGCTCGTATCAGTAGTATATAACAAGCATAACTATATTGACACAGCAGTCAGCGACAGTGATATAAGAGCTATTATCCGTGACGGAGAAAATCAGATCACCCTTGACGGTAAAACAGCCACACCCAATCAGCTTGCTTTGAATGAAGTAGCAGATTTTATTGCCCGTAATTCCTCCCGTCATACAAAAACATCAATGAAAACCATAACGGAGCGTTTTCTTGCACCGCCTTATGGTTTTATCGAAGCTGATGTGCAGTGGCTTGTTGCAAGACTTTTCAAGGACGGGGAAATTGCATTTTATGTCAATAACGAAGCTGTTTCTCTGCTGTCAAAATCAGTTGATGATATTGTTCGTTACATTACAAGAAAAGAATACCTTGAAAAGCTGATGATAGAAAAGCGTGTCAAGGCAAATGAAAAACAGAAAAAAGCTGTACGAACAGTAATGAAAGAGCTTAATTTTGGTATTACTCTCGGAGAAGACGATGATACCATTATGAGCAGCTTTATGTCCGGTGCAAGAGCTCTTAAAAACGAGTTTGAAAAGTTAGAGATAGAATACAAAAATCAGCCTGCCTATCCCGGAAAGAAAGTCATTACAGATGGCAAAATGCTTCTGATAGATGTACTTGACACGAAATATCCTGCGGAGTTCTTTGCTTTTGTTGATTCAAAGCTTGACGATTTTTGCGATCTTGCAGAGGATTATGAGCCTGTCAGGAAATTCTTTGCCGGAGAGCAGAAAACACTTTGGGATAAATCTGTAATGCTGATGGGTATTTACGATGACAGTAAGACCTATATTGTAGATAGTGAGATTGAAGAAACCGTAAAGCAGATAAAAGCTATTCTTCATAAGCAAACACCATATAGTGATATTTTTAATCTTGCCGGACTGAACGATCAGTTTATCAATGCACATCTGCGTCTGGTAGAAGCAGAAGAAGCTCCTGTTCTTGAAGCTATACAGACTGCCCGTGACAGAGTATTTGAAGAACTGAACAAGACACACTGCAAGGATAAATTCTCTGACAAGGTTATCAAGGGTTTTGAGGCACTGAAAAACAAAGCTCAAAGCTGCAACAATATTGCTACTCTCAAAAGCATTAGTTATGAAGCAGATGCACTGAAAATCCGTCTGCTTAATGAAATAAGTGCAGAAGAAAACAAGATACTTGCACAGCTTGCAGCCGAGCAGCAAAAGGCAGAACAGGAACAACCTGTTGCTCCTGCACCCATACAAAGAAGGCGTAGGAATGTAAGCATCAAATCTTTAAGTCCGTACAGCTCTTGGGAAATCAAAAGCGAAGCCGATATTGACCGTTATCTTGCTGAGCTGAGATTGAAAATCCAATGCGAGCTTGAAGATGATACCATCATAAATGTTGAATTCTGATGGAGGAATTGAACGATGAATAAAACTGCAATAAAGAACTTCGCTATATGGGCGAGGAATAAGTTAAGAAGCGAAATTGCATATAAAGCCGGACTTTTGGGCATCAGCGAAAAAGGTATAGCCGAGCCTTTACCGCATTCAACGGACGATTTGCAGATATTTGATATAGGTACAAGTCAGCCTGTAAAATTGGAGGGCAAGACGGCTATTGAGCAGAGAAGATCACTTGTTGCAGCTATCAAAGCAAAGCGACTTCCATTTGCAGAAGCCTTTGATGCTGTTATTGAGGAAGTGGCATACACTTGGTTTAACCGCCTTATCGCTGTGCGGTTTATGGAGGTCAATGACTATCTGCCGAGCCGTATGCGTGTGTTGTCCTCTGACAATCCTGCAAAGGCAGAGCCGGATTTTGTGACAAGTCCTTTTGATACCGATATTGAATTCACGGACGCAGAAAAGGACTATATTGACGAACTGAAAGACCACAGCAAATCGGATGAGCTGTTTCAGTTTATGTTTATCAGGCAGTGCAATAAGCTCAATGAAATTCTGCCGGAGCT
>DBWG01000103.1:2576-3235 GCA_002308635.1 Ruminococcaceae bacterium UBA1244
ATCGGTTGGCTGTATCAGTATTATAATACCGAGCCGAAGGACAAGGTTTTCTCCCGTCCGTCCGGTCAGAAAATACGCAAAGAGGATGTTCCTGCTGCTACACAACTTTTCACACCCGATTGGATAGTACGCTATATGGTGGAAAACTCGCTCGGCAGAACTTGGACAGATATAAAGCCTGATACTGACTTAAAAAGCGAATGGAAATACTATCTTTCCGAAGCAGAGCAAAGCGATGATGTTCAGACAAAGCTCCTTGAAATGCGTAAGTCTAAAGCTCAGACTTCTATCGAGGAAATAACCTTCCTCGATCCCTGTATGGGCAGTGGTCATATTCTTGTTTATGCCTTTGATGTGTTTATGCAGATATATACAAGTCAGGGCTATACCGAGCGTGACGCTGCACAAAAGATAGTCGAAAACAATCTGTACGGTCTGGAGCTTGATGATCGTGCGGCACAGCTTGCCTATTTTGCTGTAATGATGAAAGCCCGCAGTTATGACCGCCGTTTTCTTGGTCGTGGTATCCGTCCTAACCTTTGTTCTATCAAAGAGAGCAACAATATCAATCCCGATTATCTTGAATTGTTCGGAGAACTGAAAGCAACAGCCCGAAAGCTCTATGATGAATTTATCGACGCAAAGGAATACGGCAGTAT
>DBWG01000103.1:3340-3511 GCA_002308635.1 Ruminococcaceae bacterium UBA1244
GATTTTCCGGCACTACTCCGTCAGGCAAAAATTATGGTCAGCAGATATGATGTTGTCTGCACCAATCCACCGTATATGGGCGGAGGCTTCAGCCCGAAATTAGATGCGTATATAAAGAAATATTATGCGGACAGCAAAAGCGATTTGTTTGCGGTGTTTATTGAAAAGTGC
>DBWG01000103.1:3588-3734 GCA_002308635.1 Ruminococcaceae bacterium UBA1244
GTCAATATGGCGCATTTAGGCGCAAGAGCCTTTGACGAAATAAACGGCGAGGTCGTTCAGACAACTGCATTTGTCAATAGAAATAATCATATCAAAGACTATTTCGGCACTTATGCAAGGCTTATTGACGGCAAAAGCGAAAACGA
>DBWG01000115.1:0-896 GCA_002308635.1 Ruminococcaceae bacterium UBA1244
AGACCTTCCGCTATGATTCATTTCATAGCAGAGGGTCTGTTCCTTTTTGAAAATGATGACATATGTCATCGTTTTTATATAGAGCCAAATCCCGGAGTATTCTTTGAACCCATACAATAGTTCAAATACTCAGAGACAGAACCGCAATGAGCTTTTTTACAGCCGATTTTTCAGGTCTGTCCGGCAGCATATTCCAGACGCCGTTCCCATGTGGTTTTTTCCGGCCAGTTGTCAGTATCGAAATATTTCCGGATAATTCCGAAAATATAGCTGCCCTTTTCCTGCAAATGAACGCTTTCAAAATAATCAGGTATAATGTCGCCGGATAGAAGATCACCCATAAATTCAGCCATCTCTTCATTTTCGTTCTGTTTGCCATAGTCAGAAACAAAGAATACATTTTCAAAGTGTTCGCCGCAGTTATCCGAAAGTGTTGTATATTCAGCGGATACGTCTAAATCACTGTAATTATTTGCGTATCCGAAATTATCTGGATTGGTACTATAAAAATCCTCGGTCAGTTCCTTGATACCTCCTGATAATTCTATTTTATGATAGATCAGGTGATATATCTCATGGAAGATGATTTGCTTTGAAAGATTATAGCCTCCACATACTACCAGCAAGCCTTCGTTGCCGGAGGCGTATGCACGGGGATTCCTGACACCTGCGCCGGAAAGACTTGTGATATTATCTACAAGCTCAATACGGATTGGTTCACCTAAATCAGACGACATCTGTTTGAAAAAACCGTCAGGGTACATCCTGAGAACATTCCGAAGAGAAAACATTGCGCTGTAAATAAGCCTGTCGTCCGTCAGCGGTTCGGAGAGATAGTCAAAATGTGTCATTTCCATTTCCTCACGAAGCTTCAAAACGATACCGAATTCATCTTG
>DBWG01000115.1:1036-1371 GCA_002308635.1 Ruminococcaceae bacterium UBA1244
CCGGAGATATTTATGCTTCCGTAATTTTCAGTCAGATCGAGACTAAATACCGTTCCGTCATCATTGTGCAGATTCAGGATACTGCTGCCGTCGCCCTTTGATAGCGTGACATAGTAATCCTCGTTGATGCAGCAGGTCTGCCCCGGAGTATCCTCGGAGATGAAATATTTTTTTTCATAGTCAAAAGGGTTTGTTGAAGAATAGATAACCTCGGGTTCAGATGTTCTTTCCGGAGCAAAACCGATAATGACAGATCGTCCATTGTCTATCCGTTCCGAAGATAAAAACCGGTAGCCGGTTTCCGTGCGGCTTATCATCTGCGTTATATATATGTC
>DBWG01000115.1:1415-9936 GCA_002308635.1 Ruminococcaceae bacterium UBA1244
TTCATTTTAAAGCACTGTGCGATTATTTCGGGTGTTTCAAACGGTGTTTCTAAATCAGGCTGATAATGCTCTCCACTCTTCAGGAAGTAAATCACTCCGTCCGTTTTGTCCACCACCGTATCAGCATCCGCAAAATCAAATCTGTGAGGGGTGGTTGTTGAACGGGGACGATAAAGAGAGGTGTTTTCCATTACAATTTCTGTTTTGCCGTTGTGTGTGTTCAGACGGTCAACGGCAAACGAACGCCCGTCATCGGATACATAAAAAAGCATAACGAGGTTCCCATCCGCCGCACCGCATACGGATAGTGTCATACCTTCTCGCTGAGGCAGCAGCCCGGAGATATCCGTCAGAATGGGTTCAGTTTCGGAAGGTTCCGTGTCAGGGACGTTAGCCGATCTCTCGGATAAGAATGTTTCAGTTTGTTCAGAGGTATCGTCTGCGGTGCTTTTCAGTGATGAGGATTTATCCTGCGAAATGCTGCTCTCCTGCATACGGGAAGTGGATGTACAGCCCAATAACGCTATCAGTCCTGCCATCAGAATAATTACCGCGATCCTTGCCCGAAAGAGATGTGATCTTTTATTTTGTCCCATTGTCAGTTCTCCTTACAGCTAATGCTATGCTTTTATGCTTTGTGCCTCAGCAACATTATGTATACATTTTAGCACAGCTTCGCAGTAATATCAACTGAGGATGTGCAGTGGCAGGAGATTGAAGATGCAGACATTTTTTTCAATCCCCCCAATTTTTGCAAAGAAGTTGCAAAGATCGGTTTGATATACTTTAGACACAACAGAAACACAAAACACCGCAGAAAAAAAGATTTGAAAAAATTTCAAAAACCTGCAAGTTTTGCAAAGATGTTGCAAAGGTCGATAAAGTATAATTAAGACAGAACAAAGGAAAACGCACAAACCCGAAAATATAAAACAAAAGGAGATAATCACTATGAAAAAGACAGTCAACACCAGAGAAAACAAGTCCACCCTTAACACTATCAACACAAACAAAAAAGGAGCGATCACTATGAAAAAGACAAACATTAAGAACAGAGTTATGGCAGCAGTCCTCGCCACAGCAGCAGCACTTTCGATCTGCACAGTCGCAATGACATCAACGACAATGAGCGTTACCGTAAACGCTGCAAGCATCGAAGAAACCGGTAAGAAAATCGGCATCGACGCAGCGGACGCGGCTTTCGATACCATCGCAGATCTGTTCCCCGGCGGAAAGATCGTGCTCTCACCATTCAAGACCCTGTTCCATGCAGGCGTGGATGATAAGGATCCGATGGAGATCATGAGCGAAAAGCTGGATCAGATCGACAACAAGCTGGATCAGCTGGATCAGAAGCTTGACGACCTCAACGAAAACATCAACAAGAATACAGAATGGATGGCGCAGAAGGTACAGAACACCGCCGACATGAGCGAGCTTCGCGCAGACTTTAAGGGACTCAGCCCCCAGCTTGCAAAGTTCGTCAAGGATGTCAAGGCAATCGAAACAAACCCGAAGCTCAACAAGACACAGAAGATCATGCGCCTTGCGGCTCTGACCGACACAACAAGATTCGACAGCATCACCACATACGTTTACAATATCATGAAGTCCATGGACGGTACAGATCCCGCTTATGTTGATATGTTTAAGGCGCTTTATACAAAAGAAGCCATTAACTCAATGTTTGCAAGAGAAGCATATAAGGCTGCTCTCCCGACTGCAGAAGCTCTTCTGACTCAGTATGTTTCCGCAGTTGCTCTTATGCAGGAGTGCCAGATGGCGGTAAAGGCTGTTGCTGATTTCGATAAAACAAACATTGATGAACTAAACACAACCTACGACCTCAATCTCTATACAAACTTCGACCTTTACAGACATTCTCTTGATGACAATGACGCATCGATGGCTCTTACATCAGCAGCTATCGGCGCTAAGAACTTTCAGATCAGATATGACAAGCCCGTTTATATCAACAAGAACGCCGAAACAGCCGGCAGAGCTGTCACTCTGAATTACAGCTCCGGATATCAGTATGTATGGTCAAAAGACAAGTCTGATCACATAGACATAGAGGGTAAAGTAAAGAGCAATGCTCTGACTACATCAGAACTCACCAAAATTGCCGATCATGTCAGAACAAAATTCTCCACAAGAAGTATGTATGAATATCTTGTTACCGATATGGGCATAAAATCAAATCTTACCGGAGACTGCTACATCGTCCTCAGCGATAAGGTAAACGTAAGCAAGACCAGAAATTCCAAGATAGACAAGTCCCTCAACGGCGCTTACGATGTAATAGGCTATGATCGCTTAGGAACAGTCAAGGCGATCCGCATGGGCGACAGAGGCAAGTCTGTTGTTGACCTCAAGCTCTTCAGCTATCAGTCATGGGATGACGACTGGATGGAGTGGATGTTCGGAACATATTATGATATCGACACCAGCACAGCAGATCTCTTTTACGTAAAGGTCGTCAGAGTATTCAACGCTTAATAGTATTATTCAATATATACCGCATAAATTTAACAACCCCGTCCTGTCTGAATCTTAGGCAGGACGGGGTTGTCATGCTGTGATTTTTTCAGTACAAATCTTCGTCAAAAAGAAAATCTGCCCAGGAGTACTGACTCATATACTCGTTCTGATAGGCGTTGACCGCGCCGCCGTCAAGCTCCTTGAAGCGGTAGTAGTCGCAGTCCAGCACATCGGGATTGACGGCAAGAGCGTTGTAGCTGCGGACAACTGCGTCCTCTGCGCCCACGGCTTTCAGGCTTTTCAGCATTGCATAAATGTAGGTCTGCAAAAGATTCTGGAGCTTCTTATCGTATGGCTCGTCCTCAAAGATAGCGGCAAAGATCTCCCTTGTGGTGCAGGAGGTGCCTTGCTTGTGAACAAGATAGGCGAATACCTCCTTGGACTTGCTGCGCTCAAAGCGTACATGAGCGCCGTCAGGCGTGAATACATCGAAGTTGCCGAAGCACTGCACTCTGAGTTTTGCGTTTTTCTTCGGAATGATGGGAAAGCGCAGGTCGTCAAGCTCGGCCTTTACTTCCTTGACGGTAACGGGCTTCATGATGTAGCCCGAAGCCTTCATGTCCATAGCCTGACCCTTATATTCCGAAAAGCCCGTAACAAAAATGATGTTCATTTTCTTGTTTATCTCTTTGAGCTTTTTTGCGACCGTTACTCCGTTCATGCCTCTCATGTGGATGTCCAGAAATGCAACGTCACAGTCGCCCTTTTCGGCTTCATCAAGAAGATCGTCCTGATCGTCAAAGCCCAGCACCTCGGCATCCGGCCTTGCTTTTTCCACTGCCATCTGCAGCATTTTCAGAGCAAGCTCCTCGTCGTCAAGACACAGTATTTTCATTTGGCTGACCCTCCTTCGGTAATATCACGGTTGCGGTCGTACCCTCGCCCACCGTGCTTTCTATCCTGATTTCACCGCCGCACATATCTTTTACCCTGCGCAGTGTGTTTTCCATGCCCACATGGGAACGCCCGTCGTCCTTCTTTTCGGCTGTGGTGTCAAAGCCCACGCCGTCGTCGGAAATAATAACTTCATAAGCGGTATCTGTCTCACGGGTTGAAATGGTGACAGTGCCGCCTTTCTTTTTCATTCCAACACCGTGCTTGACGGCGTTTTCAACAAGCGGCTGGATACTGAGCAGCGGAAGAACAAAATCCGTTGCCTGTATGTCGTATTCGATATTCAGCTTCTTTCCGAAACGCAGCTTTTCGATATACAGATATTTTTTCAGGTGCTCCAGCTCCTGCTCAAAGGGAACGGGCTTTGTCTGCCTGAGAGAATCCATATTGCCCCGCAGGTACTTTGCAAAGGTGATGGTCGCCTCTTGCGCCGTGTCGGGGTCGATCTGACACATCATGGCTATGGAAGTCAGCGCATTATACATAAAATGGGGCTGTATCTGGCTGACCATGACGCTGACCTTCGCTTCGTACAGCTCCTTCTGCATCTGCTGATAGCGGATGGCTTCTTTGTACTGTCTGCGTAAGTCGAACACCAGCCGCACCACCTGCGCGATGATCAACAGCAGAAGTCCGTATATAAAGAAGTTTGAACCTGGAATGCCTACGAACTGATCAACAATATCGATGACAAGGGAAACAACAAGCGGAATCCATGAGAGCATAAAGAACAGTCTTTCTTTCATGTTCTCTTTCCTTGCCCTGCCGTATTCTATGTTGAGCAGGACTAACATCACTACGGTATTAACTGCTATCAGGAAATTGATATATGTTCCCATAGTCACGACATCGACCACAGCGGTAAGATGAAGTATCGCTGCGGCTGCAGTGACTGCGGCGTAGCCCGCCGCCATTGCGCCCGCAACAGCCCGTGAGACCGGTCGGGTAAGATTTGACCTGAAATATATGATCAGGGCGATCATAAAGAAATGCCCTGCCATTTTGTCTATCAGAGGACACATTGCATGATCGGTGATCCACATAGGGAGATAACCGCTGATATTCTGAATGACCATATACAGTCCCCAGAAGAAGCACAGCACGCCGAAGGTCAGATACTTATAGTCGATCTTTCCCAAAATAAAGCTGGCGACCGGAAAGAAGAACAGGCCGAAAAGGCTGACTATGATAAAAAGACCGACAACGGGAAGGACGTCTCTGAAAAGGCGCAGATAGTTGCCCATCCCCACGTTGCTGCCGCTGCCGTGGCTTACGGTGAACATGGTAAGGTCGCTGAAGTCTGACGTCAGATATTCATAAGGATTTTTAAACTCGAACACCATTTCGGTATTTTTATCAATCCCAAGCTCTTTCAGATCCGATACCGTAAAAGCGTATGAGGTATATCCGGGAGTTCCGGGCATATCATACTCCAGCGGATGCGTCTTTTTCATATTATCCATAAAGCGCTGTTTTTCCTCGTCGGTATAGGAGTTTTCGCTGTCATCACCAAAGTAATCCTCGCACATCTCGTCAAGGGTCTGATATTTATGTTCCATGATGACCTCTCCGCCAGCAGTGCTCAATTTGTACCAGACGTTTTTAGTCGAGAAGGATATTTCCTCATAATACTTGAAGATGTTTTCCGGTATCCTGCCCTTGAAGGTAATGGTGTGGAAGTGATCGTTTATCGGAGATTTGCTGTCGAAGGGCTTAAAATCTCCGCCGTCCACAGAATACTCGCCCTCAAGCAGCATATACGGCGTTTTTATAAGATCAAGGTTGAGATATAACCGCATAGACATCACTGTCATACCGATGAGCATAACCACAGTCAGGACTATAACTGTAATCGCTATTGCTCTGCTTTTGAAAAATTTCATCTTTTGTATTTCCTCCGGGCAATTATTTATCATTATATCATTTATCGGAAGAAAATAAAAGAATAATAATTCTTTTTCAAAAAGACCGTTTTTTGCAAAGAAGTTGCAAAGATCAGTTTGATATACTGATGTCAGACCAAAGGAAAACACAAAACACAAATCCGAAAAGAATGTTTTCCGCGGCGCAACAGTATAGGATCAGAAAGAACCTGAGCGCAAAATTGACAGCGGAGGCACTCCGCACAAAGGAAAACACAAAACGCAAATCCGAAAATAAAAACAAAAAGGAGTCATCACTATGAAAAAGATATTCAATACCACAGAATGCAAGTCCACCCTTAACACTATCAACACAAACAAAAAAGGAGCGATCACTATGAAAAAGACAGGTATAAGAGCAAAGATCATCGCAGCTGTACTCGCAGCAGTTACCATGTGTTCCATAGGAACGGCCATGAGCGCATCGGCTATGACAGTCAACGCAGCATCCATTGATACAACAGTGCTGTCAGAGGAATTAGAGGAATACGGCGACGCAGCCAAGAGCCTTCTGAACAGGATCACCGACAAGGACCTTGAAAAAATCAAGCAGGTCGGTATTTCGACACTTCTTGCCGGAATCGCAGAGTTCGTTCCCGGCGGCAAGACACTCAATCCGGCGCTGCAGGCACTCACGGGCGCCGCCTTCGGAAACAAGCAGATGAGCCTTGAGGATATAGATAAAAGGATCGACGAGCTGTACAGCAGGATAGATCAGTTTGAAAAGGATATGCAGAACGAGCTGAAAAACATCCTCTCCATCGAAAACTTCGACTATTCCGTATTTACTCCCTTCAATTCCGAGATTCAGGGTATGATCAATGCCATCAAAACCGCAAAAAACTCCAAGAATTACACCACAAAGCAGAAGTTGGCTATTATCGCAGCGCAGATCGACAGGGATATCGAGTGGAAAAAAGGCAATTCGCCCTTTGTAGGATTCACAAGCGTATCAAAAAAGCTCAACAACGCAAGTCTCGTTGACGGAAACGATATGTTCACCACCATATACAACTACTTCAGGCAGCGTTCCATGTTCAGCGGTGAGGCGACAGATAAGGCAAAGGTCGTTATGGACGGCATCATGCAGAATTACATGGCAGGCTATACGGTCCTGATGGAATGTCTGTCAGCCCAGCTCATGGTAAACGCTCTTGAGAACAAGGACGGCATCGACAGCTACTATCTTGACCACATCAGCACAAACGTAGATGAAATACAGGCAAAGATCGACGAGCTCAACAATATAGTCCTTGGTGAAACCATCGTAAGAAAAGAGATCTCAAAGGATGAATCCAATATCATCAGATACGAAGTAAGAAGGATCGGTGCATGCGGTTATATAGCTCCGGTATACGGTGATAAAACGGTTGATGTCTATGAGCTTGACAGCAAAAACACCGTCAGCGCAAAGTACAATCATATCATCAACACAAGCAGAAGAATCTTCGTAAACAAGGGCAAGTCTAACAAAGAAATCCGCTATATCGACGTGACAAATCACGGTTCTCTCTACAGCAAGAATGAAGATCAGGCAGTCGGTTCCTTCAACAGCATGGTACTCAGCGGAAGCTATCTCTCCGGCGGCGATATCAAGGATCTTGCAGCATACGCAAAGTCAAAGGGTCAGACCGTCCGTGAGCTGCTCGACGCAAACGGCATTGATACAAGCAGACTTCCTAAAAATACATATCTTGTGACTGAAAAGGCTTATGACGATCTCGGCGTAAGAGACTTCCTCTCAGGTATTGTCGGTTCGGTACATCTTCACGGCTTGTACAAGGGAATCAATGTTGACGAAAAGAACCCCGGCGAAAAGGAAGTCCGTATGTGGAACCACGGCTGCAACGGTTACTGTGCAAGCACATGGGACTTCGCAGAAGCCGGAAATGCCGCAACAATACAGGTACTCTAAGACACGTTTTATGACGATCAGATAAGCAGCATTGCAATTCTCCCCGCCCTGTCGGACATATCGGCAGGGCGGACTAATTAAAAAACATTTTTTATAGACTTGGCAAGGGTCTGTGTGATATATTGTTCCCCCAATTAAATCTTGAATTATCAAGCGGCATAAGCAGTAAAATCCGCACGGAAAAAAGACGCAACTTTGGAAGGATTCAGCTGCATCTTTTTTAGATGAGAACGAACGTTATGCTCAAGCTCATCTATGGATTCTGGTGATTTTTTAGAACCAACATTGCGTTTTACATCGCTGTTGACAAGCTCGTCTGGATTATACTCCGGAGCATAAGGCGGCAAGTAAAACAACTCAATTTTATCCTTATGCTTTTCAAGCCATTCGGTAACTTTTTTAGAGTGATGTACACGGAGATTATCCAGTATTAGAAATACTTTTTTATTGCTGCACTGAATCAATCTTCTCATAAAATCGATCAGTTTTTCAGAAGTCATATTATCCTTGTAAAGAACAAAACGAAGTTTTCCCCGCTTTGAAATTGCTGACAGCATATTGACTTTGAATTTCTTTGCTTCTGTTTTAACAACAGGCGTTTGACCTTTAGGAGCATAGCCGCGCATATAGTTGGCTGTATTCTGAATATTGGTTTCATCTCCAAAGAAAATTTCAGCATTTTCGGCTTCTGCACGCTCGTTGATACCTGGAAACTCTTCATTCAGCCATTTGTCTATTTTTTTCTGATCCTGTTCGTATGCACGCTTGACTGGCCTTTGAACACTAAACCCCCAACGGGCAAGATAATATCCCAGTGTTGACAGCTTAATGTCTATACCGTATTTTTCTTTGATAAGCTGCCGGATATTATTTCTTGTCCACATACATTCTTTGAATTTTAATTGATCCGGTGTTTTGTCAACGATAATGCGTTGTATTTCTTTTTCTTCTGAGGAATTCAAAATTCTCTTGGCACCCTTTTGGCGTCCTCTCCTACCAATCTTAATGCCTGCGATTCCATCTTTTTCGTATGCTTTTTTAATGTTTGAAACGTGTCCTTCACTCACGCCAAGGTCTTTTGCAATTTCTTTGCCCTTTTTTCCATTTTTAAGCATTCGTATGATGGTTTTTCTTATTTCATATTGCGCTTCTTTTCCAACTTTTCGTGCGTTGGTTTTTAATTCATTTTCCATGCTTATATTATAGCATATCCTGTTGCATTATTCAAGAATTAGTTAGTATATCAATA
>DBWG01000042.1:0-14263 GCA_002308635.1 Ruminococcaceae bacterium UBA1244
GCTTTTGGGGGGACTGAATAGTTACGTTTTGTTTTTATTCCTCAGGAGAGAAGTTCTCTTTGCCAACGCCGCAGAGAGGACATACCCAATCCTCAGGAACATCCTCAAAAGCAGTGCCCTCAGCAATACCGTTATCGGGATCGCCTGCATAGGGATCATAAACATATCCGCAGATACCGCAAACGTACTTTTTCATGTCAAACACCTCCGCAATATTTATTATTTACGTATAATTATACAATAAAAAATACTAAAAGTCAATGATTATAGAGATAGTGCCGATAGTTTCTGCCGGCGGTGCATATCAGGCGGTATCGCACTGCATGGATGCCTGAGACCTCCTGCCGGTGCGGTCACGCATACGCATGGCAATTACGGTTATATCGTCATCGTGGCCGTCAGTACGGCGGGCAGAGGCTTCATCGTTTATGAGGTGTGCAAGATCCTGCATACTTTTGTCCTCCCATTTGAGTATCATGCGTTCTATCCATTCTTCACCTGATGAGAGCGCACCGTCCGACACCATTACGATAATATCGTCATCGGAGAGAGTGTCTTCGGTGTAGGTGAAGCCTACATCTGTGAGTATCCCGACAGGAAGAGATGGCGTATCGACTCTGTACATTTCTCCGTTTTTGCGGATGAATGACATTGCTGCGCCTGCCTTCATGAAGTTTGTTTCGCCGGTGTAGAGATCAACGGAAACGATGTCGAGTGTTGCAAGCGACTCGTCCTGAGACTTTACAAGCAGTGCGGAGTTCACCACCTTGATGGAACAGTCGAATCCAAGTCCGGCTTTGATAAGCTTTGAAATAATGCTGACAGCCATTACTCCGTCAACGGCGGCACGTCCGCCTGTACCCATCCCGTCGCTCAGAACGGAGATCATCCTGCCCATGCCGTCATTGAAATAGCGCAGGTGATCTCCGCACAAAAGACCGTCTCCGCAAATATGCTGGCTCGAAGCTATCTCAACGTCAAAGCACGGACGTTCGCAAAGAGCTATCCTGCACCGTCCGAAAGCGGCGGTAACGCCCGGAGTGTCAAAATGTCTTCCGCATATTTTTGAAAGCTCCTTGACTATCAGCGCACGTTTGATTTTTTTTCTGTCGTCGTCATAGATGCTTGCTTCGACAGTCATTCTTCCGAGGTGGTCCACACGGCAGCTTGCAGACTCAGGCACCATCCCAAGCTCCTTGAACTTCATAAAAATTTTGTCGGAAAGCTCGTTGTCAAAGAATTCATAGTTTTCATATTCGTCAGCCATTTCGCCGAGGATATCTCCAAGCCCGCAGAACTGTCCCGCAACGACCGACCGCACCTCATCAACACGCTTTGAGGCGGCTTCTGATGCAAGATAGTTATTATAGCATTTGTTTATTTCCTGAGCCATTTCAGCACTGCGGCAGCATCTTTTACTGAAATCATCACGCAGGTCATTTTCGGTGATCTCACCGTTTTTTATGAGCTTGTCGGTGACGTATTCAAAGGATTCCATTGAAATGCCGTCACTGTGTTCCCAGCAATAGACCCTCAGCCCGCAGTACTGACAGGTAGTTTTTGCCGCTTTTTCATATACGCTTTCGAGTGTCGGTGTGACGAGCTGTGAGAGCTTTTGTGCCACCTCCTCAACGTCCGAAGAAATATCCGATAGTGCCTTTGACGCGAAGTCGAGGCGCATTATCACTGAACGGCGCAAACCTTCACTGTTTTCGTCCCTGTTTTTGGGAGCGAATACGGCGGAAATAAAATTCCCTGCATTCTTCGGAAGAAGGACAAAGACCGATGATGCGGCAAGACATTCCGCAAAGGTCACTATAACGGTAATTCTGTCCAGTGACTGCAGTGAAACAGCCGTACACGAAACGGTCAGTGCAAGCGCAGACGGTATTTTCCCCGTCCGGAAGAATATCCCTGCCATAAGTCCGGCAAAGGCATAGGCTGCGCCTAAAAAAAATTGTTCCTCCGAGCCAAGACTCAGCACAGCACCCGCCGCTGTTCCTGCGACCGTGCCGCCTGTAGTCCCTCCGTACCTTGAAGCAAAGAGAATACATATCAGTGCAGCGATCCTTCCGACAGAGAGCGGTCCGACAGTGACCGATGAAAGCGAAAGAACACCGATACACCCGCTCAGAACAAGACAGGCGATCTCAGGAGCAAGAAGCATACCGAGAGTTTTTGTTCCGTTGAGGATAACGACAGTCCTTGAAAAGAAATATGCGGCAGCTCCGCCCAAAAAGGCTTCAAGGGAATACAGGAATATACCGTGCGGGCTGAATCCGGTAACGCTCATAGCCGCAAGACCTGTTGCGAGTGTCGGAACAAAACAGACTGCTGCCGAATAGAGAGAGTGGCGGTTGATCTGCCGGATGTCGTGGAGCGTCCAGCGAATGGCGATCACGGCGATCATTGAAGTGATATAGCGAAATGTGCCTTCGCCTCCGGACAGCATGAAATAGCCGAGTATCGAACCGAAAAGTGAAGAAAAAACTCCCGAAAAAGGTACAGCCGCAGCAGCAGAGATCCCGAACGGTGCGTATGTACCGAACACGGAACCTCCTGCTGCAACAAACCCGCAGCCGAAACAGGCTGCCTGTCTGAAAAGCTTTGCTGCGGCGGTGCTTTCGGTAAATCTTTGAAGTGAGAATTTTGCTGCAAGCTCGCTGACTTTCAAAAAAACCACCCCATCGTATTTGATTTTCGGATAATTATATCACGTTCTGAGTGCTGTTAATGTCGAAGGATAGACTATGCTCTGTGCGGATAAAAAATTCTGTTTTGCAGTTATCTCCGTTGATTTATTGGAAAAATTGAATTATAATTGATTCACAAGGAGATGATATTATGAAGTACACCACCCTTCTTATTGATGCTGACGATACGATATTTGACTTCCCGAAATGTGAATACGAGGCGCTGAGGATAACTCTCGAAAAAGGCGCATACTGCTTTGACGATGAAATATACAAGAGCTTCAGTGCGATAAATTCGGCGCTGTGGAAGCAGTTCGAGATCAATAAGATCACCCGCTGCGAACTGAGGACAAAACGATTTAAGGAACTTCTTGAGAAGTGCTTTATGGGCTGTGTTGACAATCCACGCAGGTGCGTCATGCTTGCCGACAGCTACGTTGATAATCTCTCACGTCAGGCGGTTTTGATCGACGGTGCAAAGGAAGCACTCAAAAAGCTTTCGCAGGTCTATGATATTTATATAATAACCAACGGTCTCCAAAAGGTCCAGCACGGACGTTTTGAAAAGGCACAGCTTGGAGCATATTATAAGAAGCTGTTTATCTCCGACGAGATAGGCATACAGAAACCAGAAAGAGCATTTTTTGAATATGTTCTTGGCGTGACGGACGAAAAGGACAGGTCAAAAATTCTCGTGGTCGGAGATTCTCTCACGTCTGATATGCAGGGCGGACGCAATGCGGAACTTGACACGTGTATATATGACCCAAAGAGACGTGTTTCAATGCCGCACCCGCTGTGCGACTACAGGATAGAAAACCTTGAAGAGCTTCTTGATCTCTGAAAAAAGTGCAGGTGAGAATATGACAGCTTTTGTTGTGCCGGAGGAGCTTGACGGCATTACGGTGCAGAACTTCCTCAGAAGGCACTGTCAGGTATCCGCACGTCTTCTTGCCAGGCTGAAGCGTGTCGAAAACGGTATGACGGTCAGCGGAAAGACCGTAAGGAGCATAGATATACTTCATTCGGGAGATGAGATAGTTCTTTGCTTCCCGCAGGACGAAACGGAGATAGTGCCTGTTGAAACGGCGATAGATATTATTTATGAGGATGAATATATCCTCGCCGTCAGCAAGCCGCCATTCATGCCGGTACATCCCGTCCATGAGCATCAGCTCGACACTCTTGCAAACGGGGTAATGTATCATGCAAGGACGATGGGTGAAAATTATACCTTCCGTGCGGTGAACCGTCTTGATAAGGATACCTCCGGCATTGTGCTTATCGCAAAAAGCGGATATGCCCATACATTTCTTTCGGCAAATACCGAAAAGAAATACTATGCCCTATGTGAAGGAGAGATAACAGGCAGCGGTACTATCGACTCTCCGATCAGGATAAAGGAGGGTCATACCATCCAGCGTGAATCCGGAAACGGCGGTGTCAGAGCCGTGACACACTATACTGCGCTTGAATTCCGGTATGGTCACACGCTGCTTGAAATAAAGCTCGAAACAGGACGTACCCATCAGATAAGGACGCATTTTTCGGGGATATGCCATCCTCTTGCGGGAGATGATATGTACGGCGGCAGCAGAAAATATTTTGAACGTCAGTGTCTTCACTGTGCCGAACTGAAAACAGTTCATCCGATGACACGAAAGACACTGACTTTTTTCAGTCCGCCGGAAGACTGGTTCGGTATACTTGAAGAAAGTATAAAAAAAGAAAGTCATCAAAGCACTGCCTGACACATATAATAAAACAAGTCATTGCTTTGATGAGATACATATAAAAAGAAAAAACAGGAAACAGGTCATAAAACGGCGAAAACGGATAAACGGAAAGGAGTATTGCAGCACTGTACAGTCAGCAGGGAATAAAAAAGCATGAGTATTGAGAACGCTCACAATTTTAAATTTACGGGAATATCATATAATGTGCTGATCATTCAAAGCAATGATTAAATTGAGTCCCGGTGGGATAAAATATGGATATCGACACATTTAAAAGCGGAAAAACCGCAAATAAAAATTCGGAGCGTGAAAATGATATGAATATCAGACGAGGCGATATTTATTACGCTGATCTGAGTCCGGTGGTCGGTTCTGAACAGGGAGGAATAAGACCTGTGCTGATAATTCAGAACGACATAGGAAACAGATTCAGCCCGACTGTGATCGCAGCCGCTATCACAAGCAGGGAATCAAAAGCCAAGCTGCCGACACATATCCGTCTTTTTGCAGACGACAGCGGACTTTCAAAAGATTCGGTCGTGCTTCTTGAACAGATAAGGACGATCGACAAGCGGAGGCTCAAGGAAAAAATGGGTACGCTCAACAGCATGGATATGAACAAAGTGAATGAAGCTCTTGCAGTGAGCTTCGGCCTTGGAACGGAAACAGGATAAAAAATGATTCAGGACCAAAAGCGACAATTTATTTGCGCCGGACGTGATATTATGGTTCTGCCGGAGGAGGTCAGAGTTGAAGACCACCGTTTATCTTGACGTGCTGTTCTGTGTAAACTTCATTATCGACTACATCATTCTGCTTTCGGTAGGAAAGCTTACATCTCTGCCTGCACGAAGACTGAGACTGCTTTCGGGTGCGGCTGTCGGAGGTATCGGATCATTTGTGATACTGATGCCGCCGATGCCCTTCGGCATTTCGCTGCTGATAAGCATAGCTGAGGCTTTTCTTGTTGCGGCTGCCGCATTTGCGCCGATGACGCCGGCAAAGGCAGTAAAGGCGGCTGCACTGCTTTTTGCGGTGAGCTTTGTGTACTGCGGGTTCATGACGGCAGTGTTTATGCTGTTTTCTCCCCGGTCGCTTGCCGTGAGGAACAGCGCCGTTTATATCGGGATATCTCCGCTGATGCTTGTTCTGCTCACGATAGTGTTTTATGGGATGATGCGGCTGTTTCTGTTCCTTTTCGGCAAAAGCCGCAGCGAAGATCATTTCTGTCGGGTGCGTGTAGTATACTGCGGAAGGTCAGTTGAAGCCGATGGTTTTTTTGACACAGGAAACACTCTCCATGAACCGTTTTCGGGCGACAGCGTTATTGTCTGCAAACAAAGTCTGTTTTCGTCATTTCCTGAGCTTGCCGGAGAAGCGGACGGCACTCCCGTATTGAGCAGAGAAAAAAGCTTTCGGCTGATACCCTTTGTTTCTGTCGGCGGCAACGGGCTTCTTCCTGCGTTCAGACCTTCAGAAATAACTATCGTGACAAAGAAAAAGAAAACAAAAGTCAGGGCATATCTTGCTCTTGGCAGCGAAAAAAACTTTTCCGGCGGGTGCGGGTTTATAGTTCCCGCTGAATTAGGGGATATATGATATTCCCTTACAAACGAAGGGGTGTAAATGCTGTGAAGGACTTTTGTTCTTTGCCCGGAAAGCTTTTTTCGGGTCTGTCGTCATTAAAAGCATCTTTTAGCGGCCCTGACGCAGTATGCTACATAAACGGGCCGGAAACGCTTCCTCCTCCGCTCAAGGGCGATGAGGAAGCCGAAATAATGAAGCGCATCGAAAGCGGTGATGAAAAAGCAAGAGAACCGCTCATCACCCACAATCTCAGACTTGTAGTCTATATCGCAAAAAAATTTGATTCTCCCGGCGTGAATGTGGAGGATCTCATTTCTATCGGTACGATAGGACTTATCAAGGCAGTCAATACCTTTTGTCCGTCAAGGAATATAAAGCTTGCGACCTACGCTTCACGCTGTATCGAAAACGAGATACTGATGTATTTCAGGAAGTGCGCCCAACAGAAAAACGAGATATCCATTGATGAGCCTCTCAATGTTGACTGGGACGGCAACGAACTTCTTGTTTCGGATATACTCGGCAGCGATCCTGATATCGTGAACCAGCGCCTTGAACAGGAATCCGAACAGGCTCAGCTTATGCGGGCGGTGAGCAGGCTCAGCAAGCGTGAACTGACGATCATGGAGCTGCGTTTCGGGCTGAACGGGAAAAAGGCTCATACGCAAAAACAGGTGGCTGATATACTGGGGATATCTCAGTCGTATATTTCAAGGCTTGAAAAGAAGATAATCTCCCGTCTGAAGGAGGATATCGAAGAAAAATAGCTTATAAAACGGCGGTGCGTCTGCGCCGTCTTTTTTTGCGCTCAAAAATGAGACTTGCGGATATTTGCACTTTTGTATCATATTCGGCAGGATAAATAAAAAACCTTTGTGCAGAGCTGATGACAAAAATGACTTTCATGTACTTGATAATAGCCGGAAATTATGGTAAAATACAATGATGGATAATTATTTGTTTTAGTTTCGTAGGGACGGTGAGTTATCAGGCTATGTACATAAATGTTTTGGGCGCAGGACTTGCAGGCTGTGAAGCCGCATTTCAGATCGCAAAGCGGGGAATAAAGGTGAGGCTGTTTGAGATGAAGCCCGCAAAAATGACTCCCGCACACAAAAGCAGTGATTTCTGTGAGCTTATATGCTCTAATTCTCTCAAAGCCGCAAGGGTAGACAGTGCGGCGGGGCTTCTCAAGGAGGAAATGCGCAGGCTTGGTTCGCTCCTTATGATCTGCGCAGATAAATGCGCCGTTCCTGCGGGAGGGGCTTTGGCTGTTGACAGGGATGATTTTTCGTCTATGGTAACAGCGGCAATAAGGAACGACCCTCTTATAGAAGTGATAGAAACAGAAGTGACCGAGCTGCCTGATGATGCAGTGACTGTTGTGGCGACAGGCCCGCTCACAAGCGATGCACTGGCTGAAAAGATAATTGCACTGTGCGGAGGTTCGCTTCATTTCTTTGATGCGGCAGCACCGATAGTTACAGCCGAAAGCATTGATATGGAAAGCGCATTTACGGCTTCACGCTATGACAAGGGCGGAGATGACGCATACATAAACTGCCCGATGAACAAGGAAGAATACGAAGCCTTTCACCGTGAACTTGTAAATGCGGAACGTGCGCCGAGGCATGACGTTGATGTTATGAACCCGAAGGTATATGAGGGCTGTATGCCGGTAGAGATACTTGCACAAAGAGGACTTGATACCCTTCGCTTTGGACCTATGAAGCCTGTCGGACTGCGTGACCCCAAAACCGGCCACAGACCGTGGGCTGTACTTCAGCTGAGGAGTGAAAATTCTGAAAGAACGATGTTCAATCTTGTGGGCTTCCAGACTAACCTGAAATTCCCTGAACAGAAGCGTGTTTTCGGAATGATACCCGCACTGAAAAACGCCGAATATGTGCGCTATGGAGTTATGCACAGGAACACGTTTTTGGATTCGCCGAGAGTGCTTGACTCCGATTTTTCACTCAGGTCAGACCCGAGAATATTCTTTGCCGGTCAGATGACAGGCGTTGAAGGCTATATGGAATCGGCATCGTCAGGACTTGTCGCAGGCATAAACGCCGTAAGAAGGCTTAACGGACAGGATACCGTCACACTCCCGGAAACAACTATGATAGGCGCTCTTTCACGCTATATTTCGGATGAAACGGTAAAGGACTTTCAGCCGATGGGCGCAAATTTGGGGATACTTCCGCCGCTTGAAGAACAGATACGTGACAAAAGACTGAGAGCCGCAGCCCATGCGGAAAGGTCGCTCAATGAAATCGAAAAACTGATATGCAGTATTTGATATAGAATAGGAGCAGGATATATGAAAGCAATAGTTGACGCATTCGGAGGAGACAATGCCCCTCTTGAAATAATAAAGGGCTGTATACTCTGCCTTGAAAAATATGACGGGCTTGAGATCGCTCTTTCCGGAAACAGGGAGATAATCGAAAAGACCGCCAAGGAAAACGGACTGGATATTTCGGGACTTGAAATAATAGACGCACCCGACGTTATCTCGATGGAAGATGACGCAGGCGAGATAATGAAATCAAAGAAAAATTCCTCGATGGCTGTGGGACTTCGTGCAGTCGCAGAAGGAAAAGGAGATGCCTTCCTCTCAGCCGGAAACAGCGGTGCGCTCATAACCGGAGCTACGCTTATCGTAAAGCGCATAAAGGGCATAAAGCGTCCGGCATTCTCTCCGGTAATGCCCACATCAGACGGACCGCTGCTTCTTATTGACGGCGGTGCAAATGTTGAAGTCCGTCCCGAAATGCTCAGGCAGTTCGGTATAATGGGTTCGGTATATATGGAGAACGTGCTTGGCATAAAGAATCCGAGAGTTGCCCTTGCAAATGTCGGAACGGAAGACCACAAAGGCGGCGAACTCCAGCACGAAGCATTCAGGCTTCTTAAAGCGACTGACCTGAATTTTATCGGCAACGTAGAAGCGAGGGATATACCTGCCGGAGTCTGTGACGTTCTTGTTGCGGACGGCTTTACGGGAAATATCATCCTCAAAATGTACGAGGGTGTTGCAAAGGAGCTTTTCAAAAAGCTGAAAGGGGTATTCTATAAGAACCTCAAAACAAAGATCGGCGCAGGACTTATGAAAAAGGATCTTTATGAACTGAAAAAATTCTATGACTATAAGCAGTACGGCGCTTCTCCCGTTATCGGTACAGCAAAGCCTGTTCTCAAAACTCACGGCAGTGCGGACGCCGAAGCTATTGTGACTTCCATGAAGTCGGTCATCGACTTTACCAGCACAAATGTGACAGGAAAGATCGCCCAGCGCATGGAACAGCTTAAATCCGAAAAAGAGGAGATGTCTGACTGATGAAGGAGCTTGAAAAGAAAATCGGTTATCAGTATAAAAACATATCCTACCTTGAAAACGCTCTTACCCATTCGTCCTATGCGAATGAGGTCAAGCACGGCACAAAAAGCAACGAGCGTCTTGAATTCTTAGGGGATTCAGTATTGAGCGTTGTGGTTTCGGATTATCTGTTCAGATATTATCCGGATATGCCGGAAGGTGAGCTTTCAAAGCTGAGGGCTTCACTTGTATGTGAAAAAAGTCTGTGCCGCTTTTCAAAGGCTATGGGAGTGGGGGAGTGTCTGAAACTCAGCAGAGGCGAAAAGAATCTTAAAGGAAATGAACGCCCGTCTATTCTTGCCGACGCATTTGAAGCGATAATCGCATCCATCTATCTTGACGGCGGTATGGAACAGGCAAGAAAGTTTATTCTCAGGCATTTGGAGCCTGAACTTAAAAATCCTAAGCCGAGAGCATTCAAGGATTATAAAACGACTCTTCAGGAGATAATACAGAAAAATCCCGAAGAGCATCTTTCTTATGTACTTATCGGGGAAGAAGGCCCCGACCACGACAAGCACTTTTTTGTAGAGGTGCATCTTAACAATAACGTAATAGGAAAAGGCGGCGGACGCAGTAAAAAGGAAGCTGAACAGCAGGCCGCCAGAGAAGCATTGGAGTTGATGGGATATTGAAACATTCAAACGTGGCGCTTTTTGTGCCCCATAACGGCTGCCCTCATGCGTGCAGCTTCTGCAATCAGAAACAGATAACCGGTCAGTCATATCAGCCCACTGCCGAAGACGTTGCAAACGCTGCCGAAACAGCAAAAGCAAGTCTCGGTGCAGCAGTAAAAAATGCAGAGATAGCATTTTTCGGCGGCAGCTTTACGGCAATAGACAGGGATTATATGATACAGCTGCTTGAAGCTGCAAAGCCTTATGTAAATGACGGCGGATTTGCGGGGATAAGAATTTCCACAAGACCGGATGCGATAGATGAAGAGATACTTTCACTTCTGAAAGATTATGGAGTAACATCCATAGAACTTGGCGCACAGAGTATGTCGGACGAGGTGCTTTCCGCAAACAAAAGAGGTCACACCGCCGAAGACGTGAGAAAAGCCTCAAGGCTTATTTCAGAAATGGGCTTTTCGCTTGGACTACAGATGATGACGGGACTCTACAAGAGCAGCCCCGAAACGGACAAAAAAACCGCCGAAGCTCTTGCGGAACTGAAGCCAGATACCATAAGGATATATCCTACAGTGGTACTCAAAGGTACAGAGCTGTATGAGCTGTATGAGAAGGGCGAATATGTTCCTCAGGGACTTGAAGAAGCCGTTCCGCTGTGTGCAGAGCTTCTTGAATTTTTTGAAGAGCGTGATATCCGTGTGATAAGGCTCGGACTCCACGACAGCGAGAGCCTCAGTGAAAACATGGCTGCGGGAGCATATCATCCTGCATTCCGTGAACTGTGCGAGAGCGAGATCGTCTACAGGAATACACTCGAGGCACTCAAAAAGAACCGTATAGCATTCGGTGCTGCGGAGATATTTGTGCATCCTTCGTCAGTGTCGAGATTCATAGGTCAGAAGCGCAAAAACCTTATGCGCCTTGAAAAAGCCGGCATAACCGCAATAATCCGTCAGGATAACCGGCTTGGAAAATATGAAGTAAGGTGCGCAAACAGCTTCTTATAACAGCTATAGCAATACAAAATAATAATATCAAACCTGCGTATTGCGTATTGTGTAGTGTGGAGTGTGAATCATGTGCAGAGGAACACCGCCGGACGTGGAAGAAAATAGCCAAAGTGAACCTTTATGGTTCACGACGCGGATGTATGTTATGGAAGTATCTGCGTTTTAAGTTGGGGGCGGCAGCTTGCCGCAAGAGGAAAAGAAGAATGAAGTTAAAGGCATTAGAAGTACAGGGATTCAAGACGTTTCCGGACAGAACAAAGCTGGAATTTACAAACGGCATAACCGCCGTTGTAGGTCCTAACGGAAGCGGAAAAAGTAATATAAGCGATGCGATAAGATGGGTGCTTGGCGAACAGTCGGCAAAGTCGCTGAGATGTTCCAAAATGGAGGATGTTATCTTCAACGGCACCCAGCAGAGAAAAAGAACAGGCTATGCTCAGGTGACGCTTTCCATCGACAATTCAGACAGGACACTCCAGTTTGACGGTGACGAGGTTGCCGTTACGAGACGGTTCTACCGCTCCGGAAACAGCGAGTATCTTATCAACAACACCAATGTCAGACTACAGGATATCCACGAACTGTTTATGGATACGGGGCTCGGACGTGACGGCTATTCTATGATCGGTCAGGGAAAGATAGATTCCATTGTTTCCACAAGGGGCGAGGACAGACGTGAAATATTTGAAGAAGCCGCAGGCATTTCACGATTCCGATACAAAAAAGCCGAAGCCGAAAGACGGCTTGAGCGCACCGAAGAGAACCTTGTCCGTCTGCGTGATATAGTCACAGAGCTTGAAGGACGAGTTGAACCGCTGCGGATACAGTCCGAAAAGGCAAAGTCATATCTTGCTTATGCGGAAGAAAAAAGAGGACTGGAGATCGCACTTTGGCTCAAAACACTTGATAAGTCTTCGCTCCAGATCAAAGATCAGGAGGACAAGCTGTCCGTTGCGAGAGCACACTACAACGATATCGAAAATACACTTTCGTCTATCCAGACGGAAAGCGAGAAAATTTACAGCGAACAGGTAAGCTTCGGCGCAAGGACAGATGAACTCAGAAAGCTTATCTCAGAGGCCGATGAAGAGTCCGCCTCCGACAAGGCGAAAATTTCCGTTATGAAGAATGATATCCTCCATAACGAACAGAATATCCAGCGTATACGCTTTGAGATCGACCAGATGAAGAGATCGGGCGAGGAATTTACGCAGGAGATAGAAAACAAGAAAAAATTTGTCGATGAATGTGAAGAAACTCTTGCTCAGAAACGTACCGAGCTTGAAAAAACAGTAAAGACGCTTGATTCTTTGAGAAGCGATGAAAACCGTTCAGGAGAAAGGCTTGACGAGATAAACGATATGATATCGGAGCTTTCAAAAAAGGCTGCCGACAGCAAACTGCAGTATCTTACTTCGGCGGCTTCGATAGATGAACTGAGTTCACGTTCCGGTTCGGTAGAAAATACCATAAAAGCAAAAGAATCACAGATGACCACACTCGGCCAGATAATAAACGACTACACCTCGATGATAAAGGACTGCACAGACCGCTGTGAAAAGCTTTCCGCTGAAATATCGGAGAAGGAAAAGGAAGCCGAAGCAAAAAGAAACGAGTGTGAAAAAATAAAAACAGCCGCCGATAAGCTTTCGCTCCAGAGCGACCAGCTTTTTGGAAAGGCAAGGATGCTCGAAGACCTCGAAAGGAACCTTGAAGGCTTTGCCCACAGCGTAAAGCTTGTTATGAAGGAAGTAAAGAACGGTACGCTCAAAGGTATCCACGGGCCTGTTTCGAGAGTAATAAAAACTTCAAGAGAATATAATACGGCAATTGAGATCGCTCTTGGCGGAGCCATGCAGAACATCGTTACAGAAACGGATTCCGATGCAAAAAAGGCCATTGCTTTCCTCAAATCCCACGACGGCGGACGTGCGACCTTCCTTCCTATGTCCGTCATAAAGGGCAAGGAGCTTAATGAAACAGGTCTTTCTTCATGTGAAGGATTTATCGGGATAGCGTCAGATCTTTGTACCTGCGAGCTTTGCTACAGGGGCATACTGATAAACCTTCTTGGAAGGATAGTTGTTGTAAGGGACCTTGACTGTGCAACGGATATCGCCAAAAAATACGGCTACCGTTTCAGGATAGTAACGCTTGACGGTCAGGTAGTAAATACCGGTGGTTCGCTGACAGGCGGTTCTCTTGCAAAAAGCACCGGACTTTTCGGAAGAGCGTCCGAGATAGACAGTATAAGAGAAGAAGCACAAAAGCTGTCCGACAGGGCAAAGGCAGGAAAAGCAAAATGGAAGAGTTCTCTGGAACAGCTTGCACTCAGCCAGAGAGAAATTGACGCTCTTAAAACCGAACAGTCCGAAGTGAACGAGGACAGGATAAAAATAGAAGCCGAGTGCAAGAGCAGAAAAACAGAGCTTGACGCTGCAAAGCAGGCTCATAAGGATATCTGTGCAGAGAAAGCCGGCAACGAAAGGAAAATTTCAGAGCTTACTGCTTCAATGAATACCGCAAGAAAGCAGTACGACAGCCTTAATGAAGAGATACGCAAAAACGAAGAGCTTGTACAGGTGCTTTCGGGTTCGAGAAACGAATTTGTCAAAAAGCGTGAGGGCATGAATGAAAAAATACAGGAGATGCGTATTGAAGTACTTACCTTTGAGAGGGACATCGCCTCAGCAAAGAACGATATCGAAAACGCCTCCGCAAGATATAAAAATGCCGAAGAATCCATAAAGCGCAGTATCGAAGAAGCCGAAAGTCTGAAAACATCAAACGAAACTATACAGGCATCTATAGAAGAACTTGAAAATGTCTGTACGGAGCTTGCGGACAGGGCTTCAAAGCTCAGGAGAGAGATCGAGGAACTCAATCAGAACCGTATGGAGCTTGAAAAGCGTTCTGCGGATCTGAGAAAGGCTGAAAGGGAAAAGACCTCTGAGCGTGAGAATATCAGCGGAGAGCTTGTAAGGCTTGAAGAGCGCAGGGCAAACCTCCAGAAACAGTATGACGATATAATCTCAAAGATGTGGGAGGAATATGAGCTTACAAAAAAAGAAGCCGAGACTATCGCCGTTCCCATCGAGGAACAGGGCAAGGCTCAGAGAAGGCTTTCCGAACTGAAACAGAAAATAAAGTCTCTCGGAAGCGTCAATGTTTCGGCGATAGAAGAATATAAAGAGGTCAGCGAAAGATATAAGTTTATGAA
>DBWG01000042.1:14333-14879 GCA_002308635.1 Ruminococcaceae bacterium UBA1244
TTCATCGAGCGCTTCAACCAGATAAACGGTCATTTTTCGTCTACATTCGTAGAACTGTTCGGCGGAGGAAAGGCTTCACTTTCGCTTGCAGACCCCGAAAACGTGCTTACAACCGGAATAGATATTTCCGTAGAACCGCCCGGAAAGATTGTTTCACACATAGAGCTTTTGTCCGGCGGAGAGAAGGCACTTGTTGCGATAGCGCTGTACTTTGCGATAATGAAGGTCAGCCCGTCGCCGTTCTGCGTAATGGACGAGATAGAGGCGGCGCTTGACGATGTAAACGTCTATCGTTTTGCGTCATATCTCAGGCGTATGAATGCCAACACACAGTTTATCTGTATCACTCACAGAAGAGGTACAATGGAAGAAGCCGATGTCCTTTACGGCGTGACCATGCAGGACAGAGGNNGTCAGCGAAAGATATAAGTTTATGAAAACTCAGATAGGCGATGTCGAGAAATCAAAGTCTGAGCTTCTGAACCTTATAAACGACCTGACAAAGCAGATGAAGGAAATATTCATCGAGCGCTTCAACCAGATAAA
>DBWG01000042.1:15092-26754 GCA_002308635.1 Ruminococcaceae bacterium UBA1244
GTAAACGTCTATCGTTTTGCGTCATACCTCAGGCGTATGAACGCCAATACACAGTTTATTTGTATCACACACAGAAGAGGTACAATGGAAGAGGCCGATGTTCTCTACGGCGTGACCATGCAGGACAGAGGAATATCCAAGCTGCTTGAACTCCACGCAAGCGAGATCGAACAGAAGCTCGGCATGAAAGCGTGATACAATAATACCATTTATCGGAGGAATGATTAATGGGAATTTTTACAAGAATAAAAGAAGGACTTAAAAAAACAAGAGATGCGATCTTCGGCAGGATAGACATGATGCTCAAATCCTTTACGAAGATAGACGAGGAGCTTTTTGAAGAGCTTGAAGAGCTTCTTGTAATGGGCGACGTAGGCGTAGTGACCGCCGAAAAGATATGTGACGAGCTGAGAAAGCGTGTAAAACAGCAGGGCATAACCGACCCGCAGGCTATAAACGGTCTGCTTGCAGAAGTCATAACCGAAATGCTGAAGGGCGGTCAGGAGCTTCACGCTGATACAAAGCCGTCAGTTATACTTGTGATAGGCGTTAACGGCGTGGGAAAGACTACGACCATCGGAAAGATGGCTGCACGTTTTGTCCGTGAGGGCAAGAAAGTTACCCTTGCCGCAGCGGATACCTTCCGTGCCGCAGCGATAGACCAGCTCCAGATATGGGCGGACAGAGCCGGTGCGGATATCATAAAGCAGAATGAAGGTTCAGACCCTGCAGCGGTTGTTTTTGATGCTATATCCTCAGCCAAGGCAAGGGGCAGCGATATTATCATAGCCGATACGGCAGGCCGTCTTCACAACAAAAAGAATCTTATGGCGGAGCTTGAAAAGATCAACAGAATAATCAACCGTGAGCTTCCCGATGCCGACAAGGAAGTCCTGCTTGTACTTGACGCTACAACAGGTCAGAATGCCGTGAACCAGACTAAGGAGTTCAAGACCGCTGCAGGTATTACGGGTATCGTTCTTACAAAGCTTGACGGTACGGCAAAGGGCGGTGTTGTTCTTGCCATTCGTGAAGAGCTTGATGTTCCCGTCAAATTCATCGGTGTCGGCGAACAGATAGACGATCTCCAGCCATTTGACCCCGAACAGTTTGCAAGGGCGCTCTTTGGTGCTGACGACTTTGAGGAAGAGGAAGAACAGACCGCTGCCGAAACTCCTGTGGACGAAACCGTTCCCGAAGAGTACAAGCCCGCAACAGCGGATATCTGGGCGCAGATCGACGCAGAAGCCGCAGCAGAAGCCGAAGCTCAGGCAGAGCAGGCTGTTCCCGAACAGCCTGATGAAGAAGAGATCGCAAGGCAGAAGGAAGCCGAGCGTCTTGAAAAAGAAAAACGTGCCGAGGAAAGACACAGCCGTGCAAAGAAGAAATACAACTGGAGTACAGCTCCCGTACCCGAAACAACAGCCGAGGATGACGATTGGTTCAATCAGTGGAAAAACGGCGGCTGACGATGCCGCATGACAATAGTGAAGGAAGGAATATATATGATATTTGTGATCGCTTCCAATAACCAGAAAAAGATCAAGGAGCTTGACAGGATACTCAGTCCGCTTGATATCTATGCAAAGACTGCCGAACAGCTTGGAAAGGAGCTTGACAAGGTAGAAGAAACAGGCACTACCTTTGAAGAAAATGCCGAGCTGAAAGCAAAAGCCGCCTGTGAAAAAACAGGCTTTCCGGCAATAGCAGACGATTCAGGACTTGTTGTTGACGCTCTTGACGGAAGACCGGGTATAATGTCCGCAAGATATGCCGGAGAAGGTGCGACAGATGCCGAAAAAATAAACAAGCTTCTTGTAGAACTGATGGAGACCGGCACAACGGACAGAAGCGCACATTTTGAATGTGTTATATGCTGTTATTTTCCGAACGGCGAAAAGATATTTGCACACGGCCGCTGTGACGGAACAATAGGCTATGCGCCCAGAGGCAAGAACGGTTTTGGCTATGACCCGATATTCTTTATAGAGGGCAACAAGACCTTTGCCGAACTCAGCGATAACCAGAAGGACGTTATAAGCCACAGAGGAAGGGCGCTTAAAGAGCTTGCAAAGCTTTTGAAGAATAAATACCAGATAAAATAAGGCTGATGCCGAAAGGAAATAGTTATGCTTACAAGTAAACAAAGAGCGTTTCTGCGCTCTCTTGCAACCAATGAAGATACAATACTCATGGTCGGAAAGGGCGGCATGAGTGACCAGATAACAAAACAGGCTGACGATGCTCTCAAAGCCCGTGAACTCATAAAGGGAAAGGTGCTTGAAACAGCCGATATAACTTCCCGTGAAGCTGCCGAACAGCTTGCTCTTGAAACGAGGAGCGAGGTCGTTCAGGTGATAGGCTCAAAATTCGTGCTTTACAGGAGAAATCCCGATGAGCCGAAGATCGAGCTTCCAAAGGCACGAAAGACAAAAAAATGAGGTGCTGATATGAGGATCGGAATTTTCGGAGGAAGCTTTGATCCCGTTCACAACGGACATATAGAACTGACCCGTGCATTTTCAGCAACACTGTCTCTTGATAAAATCATTGTCATACCGGCTTATATCTCGCCATTTAAGCTAAAAGGCGGTTCTGCTCTTCCTGAACAGAGATTTGAGATGTGCCGTCTTGCGTTTGAGAGCTATCCCGATACGGAAGTCAGCGATATTGAGCTGAAAAGAGAGGGCGCAAGCTATACTTACCTCACTCTTCAGGCTTTGTCGGAGATGTACAAAGGCGATGAGCTGTTTCTTATTACGGGTGCGGATTCATTTCTGACTATCCAGAACTGGAAATGTCCCGAAGAGATATTCCGTCTTGCCTGTATATGCTCCGCACCGAGAAACAGCGATGATGCTGATGTCCTCAAAGCTCATGCGCAGTACCTTCACACACTGGGCGCAAGGACGGAGCTTTGTGAAATAAAGGTAATGACCGTTTCGTCAACTGAGGTCAGAGAACGTGTTAAAAACGGTGAGAGCATAAAGGGACTTGTGCCGGACAGCGTTGAAAAATACATTTACAAAAACGGATTGTATTTATAGTAAACGCCATTGAATGTTTTCTTTTGTCATTTACTATAAAAGTCTGGACGTGGAAGACGCAGCCCAAGCGACCCGTAAGGGTCGTGACGAGGGCGGTTCAAAAGAAAGCTTTTACGCTGTAAAATAGGGTGCGGCAGCTTGCCGCCCAAAGCGACCCGTAAGGGTCGTGACGCGGACGGTTCATAAGAAAGGTCTTGCGTTTTAAAGTCGACAGCGGAGGCACTCCGCCGAAACTTTTATGTTTGTGAGATACCAAAGTTTTTTACGATCCGTTGAACAATATGCTTGAAACACATAAAAGAAGTTGCTATAATAAATGATGATTGGGGGCATGAAAAATGGACTATAAAATATATGAGGATATTATCAGCCAGAGAATGAAGGCTGCCCGTTTCAGACATTCAAAGAATGTTGCAAAAGAAGCTATAAGGCTTGCTAAAAAATACGGGGCCGATCCCGATAAGGCTGAACTTGCAGGAATACTTCACGACGCTACCAAAGAGACCGAAGCCGATGAGCAGATGAAGCTTATCGCTAAGGCCGGAATACAGCTTTCTACGCTTGAACTTGAATCACCGAAGCTGTGGCACGCTATTTCCGGAAGTGCGTTTGTTCAGGTGGAGCTTGGCATTGAAGATCAGGAGGTCATTGATGCGATACGCTACCATACAACAGGCAGAGCAGGAATGACACTTCTCGACAAGGTTATTTTTATTGCCGATTTCATATCCGCCGACCGTGATTATGAGGGCGTTGACAGGATGAGAAAGATCGCAGAAAAAAGCCTTGACGATGCTGTGCTTGAAGGAATGGCATTCACAATAGCTGACCTTGCGGAAAGAAAGCTCACAATAGCGCCTGATACATTCGCAGGATACAACGAATTTGCCGCAATGAAGGCAAGAACGAAAAAATAAATATTTTCACAGGAGGAAAAAGAATGACATCACTCGAAACAGCAAAGCTTGCCGCAAAGGCTCTTTGCGAAAGAAAAGGAATAGACATAAAGGTCATGGAGATCAGCGATATCTCGTCTATTGCAGATTATTTTGTAATTGCAACAGGTTCGTCTACTACTCATGTAAAATCTCTTGCCGACAATGTTGAATACAGACTTGACGGCGAGGGCATAGGCGTGAGCCACATCGAGGGTTACCGCTCCGATTCATGGATACTTTTGGATTACGTTGATGTTATCGTCCATGTTTTTTCAGAGGATGCCAGAGATTATTACAGTCTCGAACGTCTTTGGGAGGACGGCAAAGAGGTGGATATTTCCGATATCGAAAATATGCCTCTTGAAGATATGTTCCCGGCAAAAAAAGGATAAAAGGAGAGAATTGTTTTGAAGTACGACCACAAAAGCATTGAATCAAAATGGCAGAAAAAATGGGAAGAAGCAGGAGTTTTTCACGCTGAATCAGACAGCGACAAGAAAAAGTTCTATGCACTCATCGAGTTTCCCTATCCTTCGGGACAGGGACTTCATGTAGGACATCCCCGCTCATATACGGCTCTTGATATAGTATCAAGAAAGCGCAGAATGCAGGGATATAATGTTCTTTATCCGATAGGCTGGGACGCTTTCGGACTTCCTACCGAGAACTATGCGATAAAGAATCATGTTCACCCGAAGATCGTTACCGAAAATAACGTTGCACGTTTCAAGAGCCAGCTTCAGGCACTCGGTATCTCATTCGACTGGAGCCGTGAGATAAATACTACCGACCCGAAATACTACAAGTGGACACAGTGGATATTCCTCCAGCTCTTCAAGAACGGTCTTGCATACAAAAAAGAAATGGCAGTAAACTGGTGTACATCATGTAAATGTGTGCTTGCTAACGAAGAAGTTGTAAACGGTGTTTGTGAGCGCTGCGGAAGCGAAGTTGTACGTAAGGTAAAATCCCAGTGGATGCTTAAAATCACAGCCTATGCCGACAGACTTATCAACGATCTTGATCTTGTTGATTATCCCGACAGAGTAAAGGCACAGCAGAAAAACTGGATAGGCCGTTCAACGGGTGCGGAAGTTGATTTCACCACCACAACAGGCGATATCCTCACTGTATATACTACCCGTCCTGATACACTTTTCGGCGCTACATATATGGTTATCTCGCCCGAACATCCGATCATCGAAAAGCTCTCCGATGTTATAAAGAACATGGACGAGGTAAGGGCATATCAGGATGCCGCCGCAAGAAAGTCCGATTTTGAGCGTACCGAAGTCGCAAAGGATAAGACAGGCGTTCGTCTTGACGGCGTTGAAGCTATAAATCCCGTGAACGGAAAGCAGATACCGATATTCATTTCCGACTACGTTCTCGTATCATACGGTACAGGCGCTATCATGGCTGTTCCTGCACACGATACCCGTGACCATGACTTTGCAAAGAAGTTTGATCTTCCGATAATCGAAGTCGTAAAGGGCGGCGAAAACGTTCAGGAAGAAGCGTTCACCGACTGCGCAACAGGTATTCTTGTAAATTCCGACTACCTCAACGGACTTTCCGTTGACGATGCAAAGAAGAAGATAATCGAAGAGCTTGAAAAGACCGGAAAAGGTCATGCGAAAGTAAACTTCAAGCTCCGTGACTGGGTATTCTCACGTCAGAGATACTGGGGCGAGCCTATCCCGATAGTACATTGTCCGTGCTGCGGTGCAGTTCCGCTGCCGGAGAGCGAGCTTCCGCTTGAACTGCCTGAGGTTGAGTCTTACGAGCCGACAGATACAGGCGAATCACCTCTTGCAAAGATGACCGACTGGGTAAACACAAAATGCCCGAAGTGCGGCGGCGATGCAAAGCGTGAAACCGATACAATGCCTCAGTGGGCAGGTTCTTCATGGTATTTCCTGAGATATATGGACCCGCATAACGACAATGCACTTGCAAGCGAAGAAGCACTTAAATACTGGTCGCCTGTTGACTGGTACAACGGCGGTATGGAGCATACAACACTTCACCTGCTCTACAGCCGTTTCTGGCACAAGTTCCTTTATGATATCAAAGTCGTTCCCACTCCCGAACCCTATGCAAAGCGTACCAGCCACGGTATGATACTCGGCGAGAACGGCGAAAAAATGAGCAAATCCAGAGGAAACGTTGTAAATCCCGATGATATCGTAAATACCTACGGCGCAGATACTATGCGTCTGTTTGAGATGTTCATCGGCGACTTTGAAAATGCTGCTCCGTGGAATTCGAGCAGCATAAAGGGCTGCCGCAGATTTGTTGAGCGTTTCTGCGGACTTGAATCAATGGTAAAGGGCGATGGCATACGTCCGGAGCTTGAATCAGCCTTCCACAAGACCATAAAGAAGGTCGGAGAAGATGTTGAAACTCTGAAATTCAACACTGCTATTGCCGCTTTGATGGCGCTTATCAATGACATATATGCAACAGGTTCTGTCACAAAGGAAGAATTGAAGATATTTACTATACTGATGAGCCCGTTTGCACCTCACGCAGCAGAAGAGGTATGGGAGCTTGCAAAGTTGGGCGAAGGATTTGTTTCCCGTGCAGAGTGGCCGTCATACGATGAAAGCAAGTGCGTTGATGCTTCTGTAGAGATCGCAGTACAGGTCAACGGAAAGATCAGGGACAAGATCATGGTGCCTGTAGACATAGATCAGGCAGGTGCGCTTGAACTTGCGAAGAAGAGCGACAAGGTAAGCGCATTCACTGACGGCAAGACTATTGTTAAGGAAATCTACGTCAAGGGCAAGCTGATTAACATTGTAGCAAAATAATCGTCGGACGCTAAAAGTTAAAAGTTTCGCCGGCACAAACACAAAAGTATTACCAACGTTTTCGGGGGTGTTGGGGGGACTTTTCCGAAAAAGTCCCCCTGACTCGCCGTCCGCAGACGGCGAAACACTAAAAATAACCGTCAGGAAAGCTTAGGTTTTCCTGACGGTCGTTTTTGTTTGTAGGGTTTGTATTCAGTTTTTTTTCTTTGAGCGCTCGAAGTTTTCCTCGTGTTCTCTTTTTGCGGCAAGCTTTTTGTGATATGCACGGATGCTCTTCATTTCGGCAGTTTCAAGCTCACGCCACTTTCCGGGCTGGAGCATTCCAAGCTTGACAGGTCCTACTGCAGTGCGTTTCAGACGTGCGACTTCAAGCCCTATGGCTTCGCACATCTTTCTGATCTGTCTGTTGCGGCCTTCTTCGAGGATTATTTCCAGAACGGTGCGTTCCTTTTCGTTTGTGACTACTCTGACGGATGCCGGCATAGACTTTCTTCCGTCTATCACAACACCGGTAGTCAGTGTCGTGAGCTGATCTTCGGTTATCCTCGGATGGACTGTAACACGATAGGTCTTTGCAAAATGAGTTGAAGGATGGCTTATCATGTTTGCAAAATCACCGTCATTCGTCATCAGCAAAAGTCCTTCGGAATCCTTGTCGAGCCTTCCAACAGGAAAGAGCCTTGCCGGTATCTCGTCGATAAGCTCCGCAACGCACTTTCTGCCGCCTTCGTCGTTCATCGTTGTGATAAACCCACGTGGCTTGTGGAGCATGATGTAGTATTTTTTTGCGTCCTTGCTGAGAGTGATCTCTCTTCCGGCAACGACTATCCTGTCTTTGTTCGGGTCAGCCTTGTCTCCGAGCTGTGCCCGCTTTCCGTTTACGTTTACGGCACCTCGTTTGATAAGCTCCTCTGCCTTGCGGCGTGAGGCGATGCCTGCGTCTGCAATTATTTTTTGTATCCTGATCTTTCCTGAATCTTCCATTTTTCCTCCGATACTATTCCAATAGGTCATTGCTTTCCGCAGCGGTAAGCGATACGGAAGCTATTTTCTTGTTGTTCCTGTAAAAATGCGCCTCCCCTGTTACAGTTCCCTTTTTTATAGGTGCGTAGCAGAAATGCGGCATAAAAATTTTATATGTTATTTCATTGTCCCTGTCCGTAAAAACCGTGACGGGACATTCTTCTTTCGGACAGATCCTTACACTATCCGCAGTTCCTCCGACAACGGGAAGCTCCAAAGGCTCTAAAATATTCCTTAGATCGAAACGCTCGGTTATCGAAAAACCATAGTCAAAAAGCTTTTTGTGGTCGTTCCAATCGTCCGGAGCGCAAAGAGTGACCGCAATGAGCCGTACTCCGTTACGTTCTGCGCAGGATGTAAGAGTTCTGCCGGCCTTTGTTGTGAAGCCTGTTTTTATTCCGATACAGCCATCATATTCAGAGAGAAGCCTGTTGTGGTTGCGGCACACCTGAGTTTTTCCTTCCGGAAAGACATAGCTGACTGTAAGTTCCCTCTTTGAAACTATCTCCGCAAATTTTTTGTTCCCCATAGCATAACGGCACAGCTTTGCCATGTCACCGGCTGTTGAATAATGCTGTTCATCGTCAAGTCCGGACGGCGTTACAAAGTGACTGCCGTTCATTTCAAGCTGCTGTGCCTTCTGGTTCATAAGTTCTGCAAATTTTTCTTTGCTTCCGGCGATACCTACAGCAACGGCATTTGCGGCATCGTTTCCGGAAACGCACATCATGCCTTTTACAAGCTCCGTTATTGTCAGCTTATCTCCTTTTTTCAGGTACAGGCTTGAACCCTCAGCCGTCATCTCATCGGTGAATGTTATAATCTTGTCATCTTTTTCTGCATATTCAAGAGCTATAACGGCTGTCATTATTTTTGTAATGCTTGCGATGGCTCTTTTTTCACCGGAATTTTTTTCAAAAAGTACTTCTCCGCTGTCAGCGCAGACGAGAACCGCCGAAACAGCGCTGACGCTGATAGCTTCCTTCTGCAAAGTGCTGACCTTCTGTTTTCCGGAAAAGCAGACCACAAAAAATACGGCACAGATAAATACGGCCATGAATTTGTTTTTCAATAAAAAACCCCCTGCCCAAGCTGCTATATAAGATTATATGCACAGGGCAGGCGGTTTTATCATCGGATAGATCATTCTTCTGCAGGAGCTTCTGCTGATGCAGTTTCAGCAGCTTCGGCGGCTTCAGACTCATCAGCATCCTTTTTCTTTTTGTCGGACTTATCCTTCTTGAACAGGCTGATGATCTTGTCAACAAGTTCCGGTACCATGCCGACAGCTCTGTCGCCGGAATCCTTGAAGTTGGTGACGTTGAGAAGCTTTACATCGTCTTTTGTGATAGCGATAAAAGCAATAGGAGTAATAGTAACTCCGGCACCGGCAGCACCGCCGAAAAGATTTTTGTTTTCGGCTTTTTTGGGGTTAAATTCAGAGCCGCCTGCCGTAAAGCCGTACATAACTTTTGAAACAGGGATAACGGTTGTACCGTCGGGGCTGGTTATAGGCGTACCGATAACCGTATTGACGTCAACCATCTGTTTGATCTTATCAAGTGTCGTGTCCATAAGACCTTCTATAGGACGATCACTCATATTTTACACCGCCTTAAAATTAATATATAATCATGCCTTACGGCACAAGATTACTTCCTGAAATCAGTATAATACAAATCTCTCTTTTTTGCAAGACTTTATAGTCTTAATAGGCTCCAAATAATTCAGCTTTTCTTTTTTGAGAGCAGTTTGAATGCCTTTACAGCAGATCCGATTGCGGCGCTGATGACAAAGAAAGGCTGTATTTTTATTTTCATTACAAAATTTATTCTTGTATCCTCCTGAGCAAAAGCAGGAAGAATAGTTTCTTTATGTCTGCATTTTTTGACGTGCTGTTGGATGAAGGCGATTGAAGGGTAGACCGCAGAGCCGATACGCCCGTAGTTCAGGGCTATTTTTGCAGCGTCATCTCCGCCGAGAGCTATTTTCAGATCCATCTTTGAGATAACAAGATGATCCGTGATTTTCTTTACTGCATAGCCGAGAATAGATGCAAATTCCTTGAGAAGCTCGATAAGTCCTTCAAGTCCGTCAGCCTTGATCTTTTTGTGGATGAAGTTTTCTTTTTTTACTTTTTTCTCAGTTTTTGCAGAGGGCTTTTTGGCCTTCTTTTTTTCTTCCTTTAGTTTTTTCTTTTCGGCCTTTTTTTGTTTTTTTGCCTCTTTTTTCTGTTTCTTTTTTTCAAGTTTCCGCTGTTTTTTGGGGTCATCAGTTTTAGGCTCGCTCAGAGAGATGCTGAAAACAGGGAATATCAGTCCCACTCTCAGCTTTGCCTTGCCGTCATACACGACCTTTATCACAACGGGAGAAAAAAGAATGAGCAGTATCAGCAAAATGATCCCGGCAAGGATCAGCAAAAATACATTCATTCAACGTCACCCTGTTCTGTATCTTCAGGTTTTTCTTCGCTGCCCTCGTTTTCCTCATCGTTGGGGAGCGGGGGAAGCTCTTCGATCGATGAAATATTAAAGCATCTGAGAAAATGCTCGGTAGTGCCGTAGACAAGCGGTTTTCCGGGCAGTTCAAGCCTGCCCTTTTCTTCGATGAGCTGGCGGGATATGAGTCCGGAGATAACACCCGAACAGTCAACGCCTCTCACCTGTTCAACAAAGGCTTTTGTGACCGGCTGGTTGTAGGCTATAACAGCAAGCACCTCAGACGCAGCCTGTGAAAGCGGAGTATTTCTTCTTATGTCCATAACTGTGCGTATCGCATCGGCAAATTTATCGGGGGTACACATCTGATAGCTTTTGTTGAGCTTTACTATCCTTATCCCACGATCTGATTTTTTATACTCCTCAACAAGACTGTCGCATACGGCAGTTATTTTCTCAACAGAAAGTCCCAGCCCCTGAGCGATCCTTTCGGCTTCGATAGGAGTCCCGCAGGCAAATATCACTGCTTCAACAGTATTTTTCAGTTCTCTTTCTTCCAATGCTTTCCACCACCGCTGATTAGTTTCAGTTCCTGATCCTCTCCGTCGCCGTCTACACGGACACGCTTTCCTTTTATAAGTTCGAGTATCGCAAGGAAAGTCGCAACAAGCTCGCTTTTGTCGGAGGCATCCTCAAACATTGCGCTGTAAGGCAGAATTTTTCCGCCCCAGAGCTTTCTCATAACGCCGATTATCTTTGAACTGACAGATACTATTCTGTGAGTCACGATACCGGAAAAAGCCTCCTTCGGCGGAGGTATCTTTGCCTTTCCTCTGCCGACAGCCGCAAGATAAGCGGGGATGAGGTAATCAGGCTCGTGAGAGCGCTTGTATTTCATATCTGCTTTTATCTTCATTGGTTCACGGCAGAAGCTGTCAAAGCTTATTGACTGAGAGAGCATCTTAGCGACCATTTTGCACTTCTGATATTCGATAAGCTGACCTGAAAGTTCCCTGCGCATTTCCTCTGCTTCTTCGTGTTTTGGGAGGAGCATGGAGGATTTTATCTGCACAAGCTTAGAAGCCATCGCAAGGAACTCGCCTGCGATCTCAAGATCCTGCTGCTGCATAAGTTCGATTTGTTTCATATACTGTTCAAGCAGCTCAGAAATCTGTATATCATAAATATTCAGTTTATTTTTTTCTATAAGATGGAGCAGAAGGTCGAGCGGACCTTCAAACACATCCAATTTATAAGATATCTTTTCCAATTTCTATACCTTCGCTTTTTGACAGTACTGTTTTTGGGGAAAACCCCTTTCCAAAGACTTTTAACTTTACAACGCACAAACATTCCAATGCGCTCAACCAAAGTCTGGACGTGAAAGAAAGCAGCCAAAG
>DBWG01000130.1:0-4670 GCA_002308635.1 Ruminococcaceae bacterium UBA1244
TCAAGAAGCTGCATCGTAAGATACAGATTTCTCTCTATATTTGTTGCATCAACTATATTTATTATCGCCTTCGGCTTTTCGTTAAGCACAAAATTTCTTGAAACTATTTCCTCACTTGTATAAGGCGACATGGAATAAATTCCCGGCAGGTCTGTTACAAGCGTTTTAGGATATCCCCTTATAGCACCGTCCTTTCTGTCAACGGTAACACCGGGAAAATTTCCTACGTGCTGTCTTGAACCCGTCAGCCTGTTGAAAAGCGTTGTCTTGCCGCTGTTCTGATTTCCGACAAGTGCGTATGTAAGTATCGTATCATCAGGCAGCGGCTCTTCATTCGCTTTTTCGTGATACTTTCCTTCCTCACCAAGTCCCGGATGAGCTATTTCCCTGTTTTTTGAATGTTTCTTTTTAACAGATGCTTTCTTTTCAGCCGGTTTATCATCACTCTTCTTACACGGACTGACTTCTATATTCTTTGCATCGTCAATACGCAGTGTCAGCTCATATCCGTGAACCTTTATCTGCATAGGATCGCCCATCGGCGCATATTTTTCCACAGTTACAGTTTCTCCGGGTATGATACCCATATCAAGAAAATGCTGTCTTAAACTTCCGCTTCCACCGACCTTTGTTATAACGGCGGAATTTCCTGTCCTAATATCCTTTAATGTCATTTCTATTGCCCCGTTTTCTGTTAGTTTAATACATTATACCACAAACCTATTTTTAATAAAAGTATTTTAATTGTCAATTTTTTATGATATAATGTCTGATATATAAACCTGAAGGGAGAAAGGGATTTTGCTTACAATAAAAAATATCAAAAAAGAATATATCACGGGTGAGCTTAAACAGACTGCACTTGACGGTATAAGCCTTAATTTCCGTGACAACGAATTTGTTGCGATACTCGGTCCGAGCGGTTCGGGAAAAACCACACTCCTTAATGTTGTAGGCGGTCTTGACCGTTATGACAGCGGCGACCTTATCATAAACGGCATATCCACAAAAAAGTATAAGGACAGGGACTGGGACTCTTACCGCAACCATACTATCGGATTTGTGTTCCAGAGCTATAACCTTATCCCTCATCAGACCGTTCTTGCAAACGTTGAGCTTGCTCTGACGATCAGCGGCGTTTCCCGAAGCGAAAGAAAAAAACGTGCAAAGGAAGCTCTTGCAAAGGTCGGACTCGGCGATCAGCTCCACAAAAGACCTAACCAGATGTCCGGCGGTCAGATGCAGAGAGTTGCTATTGCCCGTGCGCTTGTAAATGACCCGGATATTCTTCTTGCCGATGAGCCTACAGGCGCTCTCGACTCTGAAACGAGCGTACAGGTCATGGATCTCCTCAATGAGGTCGCAAAGGACAGGCTTGTTATCATGGTAACTCATAACCCAGAGCTTGCCGACAAATATGCGAACCGTATCGTAAAGCTGAAGGACGGAAAGATACATGGCGACTCAAATCCCTTTGATCCCCAAAAGGAAGAAAATCAGGAGCCTGTACATAAGAATATGGGCAAGTCCTCGATGTCCTTCCTTACTTCACTTGCGCTTAGCTTCAATAACCTCAGAACCAAAAAGGGAAGAACGATCCTCACATCATTTGCGGGTTCTATCGGTATTATCGGCATTGCGCTTATTCAGTCACTTTCAGCCGGTGTAAACAAATATATAGACGATATCCAGCGTGAAACGATGGCGTCCTACCCGATAACCATAGATGCCGAGACCGTTGATCTCGAAAACCTTATCACCATCGCCCATGATGACTCTGACAAGGCGGACGAACACGATATGGACGGTGTGTATTCAAATCCGACAGCACTCAAATCCCTTGCGGAAATGTCCAACACCGTTACCAAAAATAACCTGACCAAGTTCAAGAAGTATCTTGATGACAAGGACAATAAGATACACAAATATGTCGGCAAGACCGGTATCGTATACTACTACGCAACAAAGTTTGATCTCATGACATACGACCCGAAAGGCCTTCTTGTCAATGCGGACGGTTCTACTCTTATAGATGATGAGCTTAAAAAGACCTCCATCGGTATGATGATCTCCTACAGTACACAGGGTTCATACACAGACAGCGTTTCGTCTTCACTGTCAAGCTCGTCAAAGACCTTTACACAGCTCCTTCCCAAACCTGACGGAACAGGCATCAGCCCCGCAATAACAGATAACTATGATGTTATTGACGGTTCGTGGCCGAAACGATATGACGAGATGGTTCTTGTCCTCGACAAGAACAACGAAGTCTCTGCTCAGGCACTTTACAACTTGGGCCTGCTTCCGACAGAAGAATACAGGGCTATCCTCAGAAAGATCGACAGAAAAGAAAAATTTGAAGAGAATGAGTTCCCGACTGTAAAATTCAATTATTCCGATATCTACAATAAGGAATATTCGCTCATTCCTGCCTGTGACCTCTATGAAAAGAACAGCAGCGGAACATATACCGACATAAAAACAGACAATATCAAGCTGGCGGAAAAGTATAAGGAAGCTATGAAGATAAGGATCTCCGGCATAGTAAAGCCAAAAGAGGGTATGGATACAAAATATATTCCGTCGCCTTTGGGCTATACGAATGCTCTTACAGATTATCTCATCAACTATACCTCAGACAGCGAGATAGTAAAAGAACAGCTCGCCAACCCGAAGACAAACGTTATAAGCGGACTCCCGTTCCTTCCTGAAAACGACGACGAAAAAGCCGCCGCTGTCAAGAAATATATCCTTTCACTCAAGACCTCCGAAAAAGCAATGCTTATCGGCAGTATCTATGAGGATATAAAGGATCAGATCAGCGCAATGAAAAGTCAGGATCCCTCAGCAAAAGTCGACATTCCGGATATTTCAAAGATGAACGAGGAACAAAGAGCGGCTATTGTTGACCAGTATCTTTCGATGCCCGAAACTGCCCAGACAAAAAGCCAGCTCATACAGTTCTATGAGAAGTATATCTCAACCGGCAGCTATGACGAAAATCTGAAAAAGCTCGGCGTTGTCGATAAAGATACCCCTTCAACGATAGCTATTTATGCCGACAGCTTTGAGGATAAGGAGAGCATTGCGGACTGTATCGAAGAATACAACGCAAGCGCCGGAGATGAGGACAAGATCACCTACAACGATCTTATCGGCATCCTCCTTTCTTCAGTAACGACTATCATCAACGTTATCTCATACGTCCTGATGGCATTCGTCAGCGTGTCGCTCATTGTTTCGTCTATAATGATCGGCATTATCACCTACATCTCAGTTCTCGAGCGTACAAAGGAAATAGGCATCCTCAGAGCGATAGGCGCTTCAAAGAGAAATATTTCACGTGTGTTCAATGCCGAAACGTTTATTATCGGACTTTTCGCCGGTATCATGGGCATAGTGATAGCACTGCTCATGCTGATACCGATAAACATAGTAATACACTATGTTGCGGATATGGACACGGTAAATGCGTTCCTGCCGTTTGGCAATGCAGTGCTGCTTGTGGTACTCAGTGTTCTCCTTACGCTTATCGGAGGTATCATTCCTTCAAAGAAAGCCGCAAAGAAAGACCCTGTCACTGCTCTCAGAACAGAATAATGTACTCATACTAAATATACGATAGAATACTTTAATATCTTTGGCGTTAAATTCCGCATAACTTCGTTGTCGATCCTCGGAATACACAAAGTATTCCTGCGGTCTCCGCCTCGTTCTGCGAAATTTCCCGATCAAATCTAATTAAAGCTTCTTATCGAAAATTAGTATCAACAGGCTGTTTGCACTATGGTGCGCAGCCTGTTTTTTGCGCTTTATAAAAAAATATCAAAATGTGAACGATATGCGATAGACAAACGATGCTAAATATGTTATTATAACAAATTGAGCAAAGCAAAAGCCGGTTTTGTGAGCGTCATATATTTTGGGAAATATATTGTTTCCGCTTGATTATGACCTTGATATTTAGTAAAATAGAAGGAAGGACATCGTGCGCTTGGAAAGTATACTGATCGTATCGTCAGCAGAACAGAGCTTTGAATATTTGTCGCAGATGATGAGCGGTTTTTCGCCCGTTAAGATCGATACGGCATCGTCTGTCAGCGAAGCACGTACAGCGGCCTCGCTCAATGACTACGATCTTATATTTATCAATACGCCTCTCCGCGGCGGCTTCGGAGATGAGCTTGCACGGGAGCTTTCCGGAAATACAAACAGCGGCATAATGCTCTTTGTAAAAAATGAACTTGAGGAAAAATATGAACAGAAGCTTTTGGAATACGGCGTTATTGTGCTGGCAAAGCCGATAAGCAAGGTGCTGTTCCGCAAAGCAGTCATACTTCTTTCCGCTGCTGCGAGCCGTCTCAGGGGAATAAAGACCGAAAACGACAGACTCCAGCAGGAAGTCAAGGATATCCGCCTTATCAACAGGGCAAAGGGGATACTTATGGACTATCTATCCATGACAGAGGATCAGGCACACAAGTATCTTGAAAAACAGGCGATGGATCTTCGCATATCAAAAGCCGAGGTCGCAAAACGCCTGCTCAGCACTTACGAATATTGATGATCCGCCTGTTCTTCGGGAGGATAATTAATATGCCGCATTACCGTGCGGCGCTGTCAAAATCACATTGCGGATGGATTCCGTAGGAAAGGATTGGTAGAAAATG
>DBWG01000130.1:4763-13631 GCA_002308635.1 Ruminococcaceae bacterium UBA1244
GAGACCCTGACCGACCCCAGCTATTACGGTCAGATCGTTTGCCAGACGTTTCCGCTTATCGGCAACTATGGCGTTATTCCGTCCGATTTTGAAAGCAGCAAGCCTGCACTCAGGGCTTATATTGTCAGAGAATGGTGTCAACAGCCTTCAAATTTCCGCAGCGAGGGTGAGATTGACGCTTTTTTAAAGGAAAAGGAAATTCCCGGTATCTATGGGATAGATACCCGCTGCCTTACAAAGACAGTTCGTGAGTTCGGCGTTATGAACGCAAAGCTCATGTATGAACAGCCAACAGAAAAGGATGTTGAGGAGCTTAAAAACTACAAATCAGATCCTGCCGTTCCTCACGTTACCCGTGAAAAGGCTGAGACCTTTGAGGCAGAAAACGCAAAGTTCAATGTCGTTCTTATGGACTTCGGTACAAAACACAACATTTACCGTGAGCTTGTAAAGAGAGGCTGCAATGTAACAGTTGTTCCTGCAAGCACAACAGCCGAAGAAATAAAGGCTATGAACCCTGACGGTCTTATGCTCTCAAACGGCCCCGGAGATCCTCAGGATAACCCCGAGATCATCAATCAGCTCCGTATCCTCAGCGAAGAAAAGATCCCGACCTTCGGCATCTGCCTCGGACATCAGCTTTTTGCCGTAGCAATGGGCGCTTCCTCAAAGAAGCTCAAATACGGCCACAGAGGTGAGAACCAGCCCGCTACCGATACAAAGACCGGCAGAGTATACATCACCAGCCAGAACCACGGCTATGAGATACTTCCCGAATCACTTCCCGGAAATGCCCGTATGAGCTATGTAAACGCTAACGACGGCACCTGTGAGGGTATCGAATATACCGACAGACCCGCATTTACCGTACAGTTCCATCCGGAAGCCTGCGGCGGTCCGCTCGATACGGATTTCCTTTTTGATAAATTTATAGATATGATGATGGAGGTCAAGAACAATGCCTAAGGATAAAGATTTAAAGAGAGTTCTCGTAATCGGTTCAGGTCCTATCGTGATCGGACAGGCCGCAGAATTTGACTATGCAGGTACACAGGCCTGCCGTGCGCTTAAAGAAGAAGGCCTTGAGGTCATTCTTGTAAACTCCAACCCCGCAACCATAATGACCGATAAGGCAATGGCTGATAAAGTATACATAGAGCCTCTCACACTCGAAACAGTAAAGAGAATAATCATAAAGGAAGAGCCTGACTCTCTTCTTTCCACACTCGGCGGTCAGACAGGTCTTACCCTTTCAATGCAGCTTGCTAAGGAAGGCTTCCTCAAAAAGCATAACGTAAGACTTCTCGGTGCAAACCCCGAAACTATCGACAAGGCTGAGGACAGACAGATGTTCAAGGATACAATGGAATCCATCGGACAGCCCTGTATCCCGTCAACAGTCGTAAATGATGTACAGTCCGCTATCGAGTTCACAAACCAGATCGGCTATCCTGTAATTATCCGTCCTGCATTCACACTCGGCGGTACAGGCGGCGGTATCGTAAACAACGAGGATGAGCTTCGTGAGATCACCTCAAACGGTCTGGAGCTTTCACCTATCACACAGGTACTTGTAGAAAAATGTATCTCCGGCTGGAAAGAGATCGAGTTTGAAGTTGTACGTGACAAGATGGGCAACGCCATCACAGTCTGCTCAATGGAGAACGTAGACCCCGTAGGCGTACATACAGGCGACAGTATCGTTGTTGCTCCTGCACTTACACTTGCAGACAAGGAATATCAGATGCTCCGTTCGGCAGCTCTTTCTATCGTTCGTGCATTGGGCGTAGAGGGCGGATGCAACGTACAGTTTGCTCTCGAACCCGAAAGCTTTGAATATGCCGTTATCGAGGTTAACCCCCGTGTATCACGTTCATCGGCTCTTGCTTCAAAGGCAACAGGCTATCCCATAGCAAAGGTAGCAGCTAAGCTTGCTATCGGCTATACTCTCAACGAGATCAAAAACGCCGTTACAGGAACAACTTATGCCTGCTTTGAGCCGGCTGTTGACTATGTAGTAGTCAAGTTCCCGAAATGGCCTTTCGATAAATTCGTATACGCAAAGAGAACTCTCGGCACTCAGATGAAGGCAACAGGCGAGGTAATGTCCATCGCTCCCACATTTGAGCAGGCTCTTATGAAAGCCGTAAGGGGTGCAGAGATCCGTCACGATACACTTTCCTCACCGAAGTATGAGGAAATGAGCGACAGCGAGCTTCACGAGAAGATCTATTCCTGCGATGACGAGCGTATCTTCTGCATTTACGAAGCACTCAAAAGAGGTGTTTCTGTTGACGAGATACACAGCATCACAATGATGGACGAGTGGTTCCTCTACAAAATGCTCAACCTTGCAAACATGGAAGCAGAGCTGAAAAAGGGCGAACTTAACGACGACCTCTACAATAAAGCAAAGCACATGGGCTTCCTCGACAAGACTATTGAAGCTCTTACCGGCAAAAAGATAGAGAACCCGCTGACTCCTGTTTATAAGATGGTTGATACCTGTGCAGCCGAGTTCAAGGCTGAGACACCTTATTTCTACTCCACCTTTGACAAGGACAACGAGGCAGAGGCATTCATCAAGGAAAAGAACTCCACAAACAAGACAATTATCGTATTCGGTTCAGGTCCTATCCGTATCGGACAGGGCATCGAGTTCGACTACGCTTCCGTACACTGCGTATGGGCGCTCAAAAAGGCGGGCTATGACGTTGTTATCGTAAACAACAACCCCGAAACAGTTTCAACTGACTTCGATACAGCCGACAGACTTTACTTTGAGCCTCTCACCAACGAAGACGTTATGGGCATCATCAAGACAGAGAATCCCTACGGCGTTGTAGTTGCGTTCGGCGGTCAGACAGCTATCAAGCTCACAAAGTTCCTCAGCGAGAGCGGTGTGAACATTCTCGGTACATCCGCAGACAGCATCGACATGGCAGAGGACAGAGAGCGTTTTGACGAGCTTCTTGAACTCCATAACGTAAAGCGTCCCGAAGGCTTCACAGTAATGACAACCGAAGAAGCTCTTGACGTAGCAGAGAGAATAGGCTATCCCGTACTTCTCCGTCCGTCTTATGTTCTCGGCGGTCAGAACATGATAATCGCCTTCAACGAAGCTGACGTAAAGGAATACATGGCTATCATCCTTGCCCAGAATATCGAGAACCCGATACTCATCGACAAGTATCTCTCCGGTACAGAGCTTGAAGTTGACGCTATCTGTGACGGCGAAGAAATACTTATCCCCGGCATCATGCAGCACGTTGAACGTGCTGGCGTTCACTCCGGCGACTCCATCGCTGTATATCCCGCATGGAACATCAGCGATGAGATGACCGAAAACATCGTAAATACTTCAAAGAACCTTGCAGTCTCACTCAAGACAAAGGGTCTTATCAATATCCAGTACCTCATCTATGAAGGAAAGCTCTATGTAATCGAAGTAAACCCCCGTTCTTCAAGAACGATTCCTTACATCAGCAAGGTAACAGGCGTACCGATGGTAGACCTCGCAACAAGAGCAATGCTCGGCGACAAGCTTGTTGATATGGGTTATGGCACAGGCCTTTACAAGCGTTCACCTTATGTTGCGGTCAAAGTACCGGTATTCTCATTTGAGAAGCTCATCAACGTTGACAACCAGCTCGGTCCGGAAATGAAATCCACCGGTGAAGTTCTCGGTATCGCAAATACACTTGAAGAAGCACTTTACAAGGGACTTATCGCAGCAGGCTACAAGATGAAGAAGCACGGCGGCGTATTTATCACAGTCCGCAACCCCGATAAGAATGAGATCGGCGATGTTGCAAAGAAATACAACGAGCTTGGCTTCACACTTTATGCTACAAAAGGTACAGCTCAGACACTCAGAAACTACGGTCTTGATGTTATCGAGGTAGACAAGATACATGAGAACGACAAGGAAAATACCCTGACACTTATCGAAAGCGGCAAAATTCAGTACGTTATCTCAACTTCTTCAAAGGGAAGAATACCCACAAGAGACAGCGTAAAGATCAGAAGAAAGACAGTTGAAAGAAACATTCCCTGTCTGACATCTATCGACACCGCAAGCGCTCTTGCAGATTCACTCAAGAGCAAATATTCCGAATACAGCACAGAGCTTGTTGACATAAACGACATGAGGACAGAAAAAGTCAAGCTGCGCTTCACAAAGATGCAGGGCTGCGGAAATGACTATATCTACTTCAACTGCTTCAACCAGAAGATCAATAATCCCGAAGGACTTAGTGTCCGTTTTGCAGACAGACGCTACGGTATCGGCGGCGACGGCGTGATCCTGATCTGCCCGTCCGACTTTGCCGACGCTAAGATGAAAATGTACAACCTCGACGGCAGTGAGGGCAAGATGTGCGGCAACGGTATCCGCTGCGTGGGCAAGTATCTCTTCGATCACAATATGGTGACCGGCGATACAGTCAGAATTGAAACACTCAGCGGCATCAAGACCCTGAAAGCATACCGCCATGACGGAGTTGTAGATGTTCTCACCGTAGATATGGGCAAGGCTGTACTTGCATCGTCAGAGATTCCGGTAGCCATCAACAAGCCCAGAGTCATCAATGAGCCTGTAACTATCGGCGGCGTTGATTATCATATCACCTGCGTATCAATGGGCAACCCGCACAGCGTTGTATTCTGCAACAATGTAAACAAGATCGACCTCGAGAAGATCGGCCCGCTCTTTGAGAACAGCGAACTGTTCCCGGAGAGAGTAAATGCCGAGTTCGTAAAGGTAATTGACGACCACACCATCGAAATGAGAGTATGGGAGAGAGGCAGCGGCGAAACATGGGCATGCGGTACAGGTGCGTGTGCGGTAGCTGTCGCAGCCGTTGAGAACGGTCTCTGCAGAAAGAATGAGCCTATCACCGTCAAGCTCAAGGGCGGCAACCTGATAATCAAGTATACTGACGAAACGGTATATCTCACAGGCTATGCAGAAACAGTATTTGAAGGAGAAATCGAGTTATGACGACCAAGTACATATTTGTGACCGGAGGCGTTGTCTCCGGTCTCGGAAAGGGCATCACGGCAGCGTCTCTCGGACGTCTTTTAAAGGCGAGAGGTCTGAAGGTCGCATCACAGAAGCTTGATCCGTATATAAACGTCGATCCCGGAACAATGAGCCCCTATCAGCACGGCGAAGTTTACGTAACGGAAGACGGTGCTGAAACTGACCTTGACCTCGGTCACTACGAGCGCTTCATTGACGAAAACCTCAACAAGTTCTCGAACCTTACAACAGGAAAGGTTTATTCAAACGTTCTTGAAAAGGAGCGTCACGGCGACTATCTCGGAGAGACCGTTCAGGTCATCCCGCATATCACAAACGAGATAAAATCCTTTATCTATGCAGTAGGAAAAGACTCCGACGCCGATATCGTAATCACCGAGATCGGCGGAACTGTCGGAGATATCGAGAGCCAGCCGTTCCTTGAAGCGATAAGACAGGTATCTGTCGAAGTCGGCAAAGAAAACAGCCTCTTTATCCATGTATGTCTTGTTCCGTATATAAAGGGCAGTGAGGAACATAAATCCAAGCCTGCCCAGCACTCAGCGAAAGAGCTTCGTTCACTCGGAATCAACCCCGATATAATGGTTCTCCGCTGTGACGAGCCGCTCGAACCGAGTATTTTCAAGAAGATAGCAATGTTCTGTAACGTAAAGCCGGACTGCGTTATCGAAAATATGACTATTCCGGTTCTCTATCAGGCACCGCTCATGCTCGATAAGGCTAATTTCAGCGATATAGTCTGCCGTGAACTGAAAATCGACGCACCCAAGCCCGATATGAGCGAGTGGCTTGAAATGCTCGACAGGATAAACTCCCGTGACAAGGAAGTCCGTATAGCACTCTGCGGAAAGTACGTTCAGCTTCATGACGCATATCTTTCCGTTGCAGAAGCACTTCATCATGCAGGCTACGAAAACAAAGCCTTTGTCGAGATCGAATGGGTAGATACTGAGCTTATCACCGAATATACAGCCGATGAGCTTTTGGGTCACGTTGACGGCATACTTGTTCCCGGCGGCTTCGGAAACAGAGGCGTAGAAGGAAAGATCATCGCCGCAAAATATGCCCGTGAACACGATATCCCGTATCTCGGCATCTGTCTCGGAATGCAGACAGCGGTTATCGAGTACGCAAGAAACGTTCTTGGATTCAGGGACGCTAATTCAGGCGAGCTTGATCCCAAAAGCACACACAAGGTCATCGACCTTATGCCCGACCAGAAGGGTGTTGTCGATATGGGCGGAACGATGCGTCTTGGCGCATATCCCTGCAAGATCAGAAAGAACACCATCATGGAACGTGCTTATGGTGTCGGCGAGATCAGGGAACGCCACCGCCACCGCTATGAGTTCAATAACGAATTCCGTTCACTCTTTGAGGAAAACGGTATGGCAGTAACGGGAACATCACCGAACGGTATGCTTGTAGAAGCCGTAGAGATACCCTCAAACCGTTTCTTCATCGGCGTACAGTATCATCCCGAATTCAAGAGCCGTCCGAACCACGCACACCCGCTTTTCAGGGAGTTCATCAAAGCGAGCCTTACAACACACGATAACAGTTCATCACAGGAGGAATAATAAAAATGTCCGGTCATTCTAAATGGAGTACCATAAAACGTAAAAAGGAAAAGACAGACGGCGCAAGAGCCAAGGTCTTTACAAAAATAGGCAGAGAGCTTGCCGTAGCAGTACGTGAGGGCGGCGGTCCTGATCCGTCATCAAACTCAAAGCTTCGTGAGTGCATCGCAAAGGCAAAGGCAAACAACGTGCCTAACGACAACATTGAGCGTATCATCAAGAAGGCAGCCGGAAGTCAGGACGGCAGCAACTATGAATCCATCACATACGAAGGTTACGGTCCCTGCGGAATCGCAGTTATCGTTGAGACGCTTACGGATAACCGTAACCGTACAGCAGGCGATATCCGTCACTACTTCGATAAATACGGCGGAAATCTCGGCACACAGGGCTGCGTGTCATTCATGTTCACACAGAAGGGTCTCATTGTTATCGAAAAAGAGGACAACGATGAAGACAAGCTCATGGAAGACGCACTCGAAGCAGGCGCTGAGGATTTCAGCTCCGAAGAGGCAGACGTATATGAGATCTATACCGATCCTTCCGAATTCGGAACGGTTATGGAAGCCCTCGAATCCAAGGGTTACGAATTTGTATCTGCGGATGTTTCGATGATCCCTTCCACCTATACAAAGCTCGAAGATGAAGAAGCTATCGAAAAGATGCAGAAGCTTCTTGATATCCTTGACGACAACGATGACGTCCAGAACGTATATCACAACTGGGATATGCCCGAAGAGCCGGACGAGGACTAATATTAATTGTCTGAAAACCGCATGAATACAAGACTTTTTATATATCAGTTGTGATAAACAAGTATGAATCATAACTTGAATTGTGATTTATGTTATTGAATGATGATATACGGTTTATATATTTTTGTTGCGTATATCGAAGTATATCACAATACGGAATTGTTATATTCCCCTTATTTCTTTGATTATTTCAAGAGAGATAGGGGGGATTTTTTGTTATTAAGAGCAGTTTTGAACGAATTTATCTATGAATGTAAAATCAGAAATCTGACACAGCAAACAGTCAAAGGTTATTACAATGGAAACAATCTGATGATCCAATGGCTTAATGATAACCGAAGCATTAAAGATATTGAACAGGTCAAAACAGCGGATTTAAAAGCATATATTTTTTACAAATTAGACAATAATGCAAAAGATACTTATATAAACGGCATTATCAAACAAATGAGAGCTTTTTTTAAATATGCTGTTGACAATGAATACATTGCAAAGAACCCTATATTAAATATCAAATGGGCGAGAGAGTCAAAACCACTGATTAAAACATTCACGGATAAACAAGCAAAACAATTATCTGATGCGTTTACCAATACTAATTATATTGAAAGCAGGAATAAAACAATTGTTATTATGTTGCTTGATACAGGAATAAGGGCTAATGAACTATGTATTTTATCAGATAATTCTATTTCTGGAAATGTTCTAACTATTTTCGGCAAGGGTAACAAAGAAAGACAAGTAGGTATAAGTCCATTATTACAAAAACAGTTAATGGTTTATACCCGAATGAAAAGAATGTATTTTGAAGACAAGATAATACATAATGATTCTTTTTTTCTATCAAGAACAGGTCAAAAATGTACAGTAAACACGATAGAAAACATTATGACGAAATCGGGAAAAAGAATCGGAATAGATGACAATATCAGATGTTCCCCGCATACTTGCAGACATTTCTATGCACAAACTATGGTCAAAAACGGAATAGATATATATAGTTTGTCAAGATTGTTAGGACATGGAAATATAAGTATAACTCAGCGTTATCTTGAATCTATGCTTGACAAGGACATTGTAACAAGAAGTATTATGACAAGTCCATTAATGAACATTGAAAAATCACAAAACTAAAACAATGGAGGCTATAAAACTATGTTGCCCTTTGAACTTAAACGTGAACAGAATCTTAAAATCCTTGCAGACTTTACGGAGCAGCATCCGGAGATGAAAGAGTTTATTGATCTGATGATGCGGTTTGACAGTTGGAAAGAAGACGATGAAAAGCCGGAAGGACGTATTCGGATTGTAGTAGGCAAACAGCTGAAGAGCAAATTTCATGTTTATCTTTCGACATATCTTGCAAAACCTAAAATATATCTTAATAGTTATGGTACGTCACCATCTCTAACATTTAGAGATGATAGGGGAGATCATGCTGATAATGGGTGTAGTATTAATCTTAGGTAACTATTCAGTCTCTAAAAAC
>DBWG01000117.1:0-7315 GCA_002308635.1 Ruminococcaceae bacterium UBA1244
AAGGGCGTAAGCGTTACAGTCGAGAAAGGCGAGGTCACAGTTAATGCCACAACTATCTACTACAAGGGCTATTCAACTCCTAACATCCACTACAGAGTAGGTTCAGGTTCATGGACAGCCGTTCCCGGCAAGCCCATGGAGAACGCATACGATCTCAGCGGATTCACTCACAAGTATACGATCAATCTTGGCACAGCTACCTATGCAGAAGTCTGCTTCAACGACGGCAGAGGAAACTGGGACAGCCGCAATGGTGCAAACTACCGTTTTGAAAAGGGTACATACGCTTATTCGGGCGGCAATATTACACGCATCTCCACTGCGTCAGGTTCAGGCAGCACAGCTTTCAATAATGTTGCACTCAAGAATCTTTCCTCGGTTTCTGAGGAGATCGTAACACTTGGCGAGACCATCACTGTCAACGCAAATGCAGTCGGCGGTTCAGGCGACTACACCTATACAGTATCCTACAAGAAGAAGTCAAGCGACAAGTGGACAGCAAAACAGTACTACAAGGCAAATAACGTTGTTACCATCAAGCCCGCAGCCGCTGTTGATTATGAGATCTGCGTAAAGGTCAAGGACAGCGCAGGCAAGATAGTCAAGAAGTACTTTGAAGTCAAGGCAGTAAAGAAGCTCACAAATACTTCAACAATTTCCGCTGCTGAGATCACAAAGGGCGAAGCTGTTACACTTAACTGCTCTGCAAAGGGCGGCGAAGGCAGCTATACCTACACAGTATCCTACAAGAAGAAGACAAGCGACAAGTGGACTGCAAAACAGTATTTCACAGAAAACGATACTGTTACTATCAAACCCGCATCAGCTGTTGATTATGAGATCTGTGTAAAGGCAAAGGATTCAAAGGGCACTGTTACAAAGAACTACTTTGATGTCAGTGTCAGCCGCTGAACGGCGATCATTTCTGAAATGATTACAGCAAGCTAAACAAAAAACACGAAGCCAGATCACTGATCCGGCTTCGTGTTTTTTATGCGATAAAAATATATCATACATCAAAGAATTGCGTCCCGCAAAAGCGGAACGCAATTCTGATGCAGAGCCTGCCGCTGACATGGCGTTAGCTCTGAATTATTAAGTTTTACAGCTCGTCTATAAGAGTGATGATTTCTTTTATCGGCAGCAGCCTGTCATCGACTTCCTTAGCTCTGTGATAGCGAAGGATATCCTCGGCAGTTTTCTGCATTGATGGGAATGCAGATCTTGTAAGCTGGTTCGCATAAATAACAATGTTCACTCCATGCTCGGCAAGCTCTTCTTCGGTAATGGTGTTAAAGCTTGAAGGTACAACAACGATAGGTGTCTTTTTGTTTTTGCTGCGGAACTCGTCACAGAATTCGAGAATCTCGTCGGGACTTTTTTTCCTGCTGTGGATCATTATACCGTCAGCGCCGGCCTCTACATAAGCAAAAGCTCTGTTGAGAGCATCATCCATGCCCTGTTCAAGTATAAGGCTTTCTATTCTTGCAATTATCATAAAATCTTCGGTGAGCTGAATGCGCTTTCCTGCGGAGATCTTATCGCAGAATTCCTCAATGGTAGCCTGAGTCTGGCTGACTTCCGTACCGAAGAGACTGTTCTTTTTCAGACCCTTTTTGTCCTCGATAATGATAGCACTCACGCCCATACGTTCAAGGGTGCGGATGTTATACACAAAATGCTCTGTAAGACCGCCGGTATCGCCGTCAAAAATGATAGGCTTTGTTGTTACCTCCATGATATCGTCTATTGTGCGGAGTCTTGAAGACATATCCACAAGTTCGATATCCGGCTTGCCTTTTGCTGTGCTGTCGCAGAGACTGCTGACCCACATTCCGTCAAACTGATCGAGACGGCCGTTGTTTTCAACGACAGTTTTTTCTGCGATAAGTCCTGTCAGACCGCTGTGAGCCTCAATGATCTTAACGATCGGGCAGATATCAATGAGCTGTTTCAGTCTTTTACGCCTGTACTCAGGCATAGCAAGTTTTTCTCTGAGAAGTTTGTCTGCTTTTTTAACCTTCTCGTTATAGGTATAGGGGACATCGACAACAGCACCGCCGTATTCAGCGACCTTTTCTCTTACATGTGTCCTGATCGCAGAGGTAGGACCTGTCTTCCAGTTATCGCCGTGGATTATATAATCCGGTTTGAGTGATTCAATGATATCGTCATAGAGCATATCGTTCTGTACGACGACCTCAGATACTCCTTCAATGGAGCGGTAGAGCTTTAATCTTTCTTCAAGAGAGACGGTAGGGAACTTGTTGTATCTGAGCAGAGCCTTGTCAGACAATGCGCCGACAACTACCCTGCCGAGCTTCATAGCCTCCTTGATGATATTAAGGTGTCCTTCGTGAATGATATCGGTACAAAAACAAGTATAGACTGTGTGCATATTTCCGCCTCCTTAATTATTGTATTTTACGGGAACTTCCACTCCGCACTCATCGAGTGCAGCCCTGAAAACCTTGAAGAATTCTTCGATATCCTCCTTGTCGATAGCGCCAAGGGCACAGAGTCTGAAAGTATTGGTAGTGCTGATCTTTCCGGGATAGATGGTAAATCCACGGTCATAGCAGTAGTCGTGGACCTTTTCAAAGCTCCAGTTCGGGTCGTCCGGATATATCGCAGATGATACAAGACCTGCTCTCCATTCCGGCTTTATTACCTGACGGAATCCTAACTCGTCAAGTCCCTTGTTTATTGCGTCAAATACTCTTGTATGTCTTGCCCACTTAGCCTGTTCGCCTTCCTTCCAGTATTCCTTGAGAGCCTGTATAGTCGCATAGATAGTCTGGACAGGCGGTGTGAAGTGCATTTCGCCCGTTTTCTGGAAGAAATCATACTGCAAAAACAGGTTGCAGTAGTAAGAGCGCTTCGGATATGAGGCACTTTTTTCTATAATGCTGCGGTTGCCGACAACAAAGCTCAGACCTGTGAATGACATAAGACCCTTCTGAGCTGATGCCATGCAGAAGTCGATGTTGTCCTCTTCAATATTGATCGGGCGCATAGCGTAGGTGCTTGTTGTATCGACAGTAAAGACAGCGCCGTATTTGTGTGCAAGAGCGCCGATCTCTCTGATGGGATTGAGGATGCCTGTTCCTGTCTCGTTGTGAGTGGTATGGACAAGAGCGATATCGGGGTCATTTTTAAGAGTTTCCTCAACCACACTGAGGTCAGGACGTTCATCAACAGGAAAGCGCAGGTCGATATGGTCAAGACCGTAGTACTGGCATATCTCAACAGCTCTTGTGCTGTATGCGCCGTTGTTTACGACAAGTATTTTCTTTCCTTCGGGAAGGAGAGAGTTCATACACACGTCAATATTGATAGTACCCGAACCGCAGAAAAGGACTGAAGTATACTTTTCGGTATCACCGTGTACTATCTTTACAAGATCTTCTCTCAGACCCTTCATAAGACCGCCGAAATCCTTTTCTCTGGGGCAGATATCCGGCACGACCTGAGCGTACTTTACTGTATCGGTGGTTGTTGAGGGACCGGGATTAAGCAGGATATTTCTTTTTATCGACTCCATTTTATTACCTCCGTTCAAACATCATAGCTTTTGTCGATGATTTTCAATTCGGCAAATGTATCTATCTCAATGATATCCTCATCGAAACATTCTCTCACTTCAACACGGTAATTTTCCTTGCAGAATTCAAGCGGAACCTGTTCCCAGTAGCGCTGTTTTCCGTCATCACGGGCGAAGATATTTTCAATATCACCACTGAGTTTTTTTCCGTCAGCATCGTTCCAGAATGATATTCCGACCATCTGCCAGCAGTCATCGCCGCCGACCTTTTCCTTTGTGATAACACCGTCATTAACTTCAAAGCACCAGTCGTCGGTATGCTCCTTTTTTATTGCAAGGAAATCTGATGTATAGTGATAGGGTGTAATGATCTTAGGGTTGCTGATAAGCAGGTCAGCTTCAAATACATAGCTGTCCGAAAGAAGTTCCTTTGCCAGCAGGGCGGAGGAGATATTATTTGCAGAGCTGTAAAGCGTGTTGTCGATAAATTTTATCATGGGATATTTATAGAGAAGCTGATCGAACTGTTCTCCAAGATATCCCCTTACGATATAGATCTCGTTTATTCCGGCATCAAGGCAGGCGTCAATAAGCCCGTCTATGATCCTCTTTCCGTTGACACGGACAAGCGGCTTCGGAGTATTGAGAGTTATCGGCACAAGTCTTGAACCGAATCCTGCAGCGATAAATACCGCACGTTTTGCACGATAGGGAAGAAGAGCCTCAAGCCCCTTTTCGGTTATCGATCCGTCTTTTACAAATTCCTTTTCTGTCAGTTCTGAAAGATCATCCTGCACAGGTTTTTTTTCAGCGAGCCTGACCAATAATTCAAACTGATCCCGTTTAAGTGTTCCGGACATATTGACCTCCTTGATAGTTTATATTTTGTGGGCAGTTCCTTTTTGGAAAACCCTTTTCTAAAAACGCTGAGTTTTGTTCACTCAGCGTTTTTTCTTCAGGTCTTGATTTTTAGGCTTTAACTTCATCCGTTTTTGTTTCATCAGAATTTACTTCATCATTTTTGTTTTCGGATGCAGATTCTTTTTTTGACTTTTTGGTTTTCTTTGATTTTTTCTTGGACTTAGCGGCTTCTTCTTCGGCCTCCTGTTTTTTCTTTGCGGCTTCAAGAAGCTCTTCGTGCTTGCTGATGAGGTAGTCTGTGATCTTGACAGCAGCCTCTCCGCGGAAAGCCCATGTTTCGTTACGGGCATTTTCGATAGCCTCACGATGGGATTCATCGTTCATAACAGTGTCGATAAGCTCCTTGATATTGTCAACGCCGTCAGCAGTAAGCTGTCTGCCGATCTTCGGGAGAGTGGTGAATGTCCACAGTTCCTCGTCTATCCAGCAGGCATCATAAGGCGATCTGTCAAAGGAAGTGTCCGCATAAATAACGGGTTTCTGGAAAACAAGAGCATACTCAAAAATAACGCCTGAGAAGTCGGAAATAAGTATGTCCGAACGTCTGAGTACTTCAAAGTTATCGTTGTCCCTGTTCCATTCAAGCTGATCGTCGGCAGGATACTGCTTCATAAGCTTGTCCATCAGGTCTTTTTCTGAGGTAAATGACTGGGGATGAGGACGGACGATAATATGGTAGCCGGTCTTTTTGAGGGCATCAATTATGCTACCGCCGTATTTTCCGAAAATACTGCTTGTGCCCCAGGAAGGTGCAAGCAGAACGGTAGTTTTGTGGTCGGGGAGAGGTCCGGCATTGTCAAGGCGTTTCTGGAGTTCATCCAGCATCGGGAGACCGCCGAGAAGCATTTCCTTTGCAGGGAGATTTCTTTTCTTTTCAAGCTCACGTATCTGTTCGATCTGATAGTCGCCTGAAAGAAGCAGTGCATCATAATAGTCAACACCGAACATACGATAAATAACGATATCGCTTGCAGCGTGAGGGACATGGACATACCAGCTTACATTTTTTGAACGCTTCCACTGATAAACGTCAAGTCCGGGAGTGGTCGAAAGAAGGATATCAGCTTTAAGGCTGTTAAGCTTTACAAATGCCTTGTTGCCTTCTCCGATGAACTCACAGGTAACATATTCATATTTTTTATCGAGAGCGGGGTCATCGGGCGAAGAAGTCATATAGCAGATCTTCTGCTTGCGCTTCTCAAACTCATCGCATATCGGTTCAAAAAGGCTCCAGTATCTTTTGCTGTCCGTAAAAATAACATACGGAAGATCATCCTGATTTTTGTTTTTGGCTTTTGCGCCTCCGCTGACAAAAAGACCGAATTTTGAAAACGCAAGTCTTGCAAGATGGATTCCGGCGCCGATAACACCGATCAGGATAGTAAAAAGCATACTTCCCGTACCGGGATCAATATACAGTTTCATAATATTCATTCCCACTCCTTAATGTCTGTCCTGTTTTGTCCAGTTATTTACATCAAAAAGATCATCATGCACGGAATACCACTGCGAAACAGGGAAGGTATTTTGATCCGGACGGGCTGTCCATTCATCGCTTACGATAACGTACTGTTCGCCCTGTTTTGCTTCATTTCCGATCTTTTTGCCGGTAGCGGGGTTAACGGGATCAGAAATAAGGTCATCAAAAGCAAGCACAGGAGTATCGGCGTTTGTCATAAAGGTATTATCGGTTTTGAATTCGGTACTTCCAAAATCCTTCACCATAAGCAGTGCATTATAGCTGAGAACATCGCTGAAGCCTTCAGCGTCTATGATCTGATCCTTGCTCACGCAGAGGTTGTTTGCGCCGTGGTCAGAAACGATAATAATGCGTGTGTTGTCCCATACGCCGTTTTTGCGCATATAGTCGAACCATTCGCCAAGCTTTATCATCGCCGCCATATTGACTTGATAGTGCATCATAGACTGGTCATTGTCAACGTCTATGGTTTTTCCGTTGACAGTAAAGCGGTCCTCGTGAGTGCGGTCATATTCTGAGTTATCAATATTAGCAGCCTGTTCGTATTCAGGTTCTTTGAGGAGGGTATGTTCGTGAGTAGTGTTGTTGCTCATCATCAGGAAGGTATTCTTGCTGCTGTTGTCACAGGCAGTTGATTCCGGAAGCTCATCCAGTACCTTATAGGCTCTTTTGAAGTTTGCGTTGATGAAAACATCGGAGTAGCTGTCGAGATAGTAGTTGCCGTGGTGATAGAGTACCTCACGAGTGAGAGACGGAGCGATCTGCATAAGGCTGTGGCAGAAGAAATTACGTTCCCAGATGGTGCTGAGAGCTGTTTCGGTGTTGCCCTGTTCAACGTTATAGGCACTGAAATCGGGATTGTTGATGTAGTCGAATTCATCATAGATATGGAGATTCGGGATCCAGTCATAGCCTGCGTATGTCGGTTCAACGACAGTTACGGAATAGCCGTTTTTGTAGAAGTTTGAAGGCATGAGCTTCAGAGCTTCGTCATGCTTGTCGGCAAGGCGTTCATCAGAACGCTTGTTCATTTCTGTCGGGGTATATTCATATCCGCCGTATACTGCCGGAACACCGAAATTTGTATACATTCCGTAGGAGATAGTGTTGGGATAGTATGTAAAGCCCTCAAATTGTTTTGCAATCTCGGGTTTTTCTTCAAAGATATAGGGGATAAATACGCTTGCGGCTCTGTCCATCATCAGTACGACAACATTTTTGCCGTTTTTGCTGAGGTGGATATATTTACCCTGGTCTTGCTCGATCTTCTTCTGTGACTGCTCATTTTGCTCACGTGCGGAATATATATCGTCTTCTGCGGCGTTTATCTTCACGATATTCATTCCCGACATACCGATGACAGCAGCGAA
>DBWG01000117.1:7369-11740 GCA_002308635.1 Ruminococcaceae bacterium UBA1244
AAGGTTCAGGATGACCGGCCAGACCTCAAAATCCTGCAGTCTTGTAAAGACAAGCTCGTTTGAGATAGAGCCGTTGTAGTCGTTGAAGATCATATAATTGACTACTGCCATGCCTGAGAGTACCCAGACTATGATGCCCAGGAACCAGCGGGCTTTCGGGCTTGAAAGATAATAAAGCAGACCGAACCACACAAGGAACATTCCCGCAGCAAGGAGAGTAGCATTTACGAGATGGATGCCGGGGAGGTGGAAATCGGCAAAATCAACAAACTCCACAGGAGAGGATGAAATTATTGCCGAAGGTATCAGCAGACCTGTCAGCAGTGTCAGGAACAGGCAGCCGCAGAAATACATTCTGAAGCTCGGAACTCTTGTTTTTGGCTGTTTTTCTTTTTTGGGGAGTTTTCTCATCACGAGCCAGATGATGATCGGCAGCATCAGGCAGATACCAACGATCAGCATGGGAATGTTGCTGACATTTGTAGATTTGTTCGGAGTTATAGTGAACGACCAGAGAACCGCTGCGATTCCGATGGCTGCAACTGTAAGCAAAGCGGCAAGGCGGGGCTTTTTAAGGCGCATGATAATGTTCTTGACGAGTGAGAAAATGTTGTTCATCGTCCAGTAGATAACAAGAGCAGAGGGCGATGTATAGAGAAGCACGAGGAAAAGCACTGCCATGCCGTAGAGCTGGAGTTTGTCCTTGATTGGCAGTCCCTTTGTATAGATTGCGCTTGAAATGAAGTTTATCAGCGTCATTATGATCGGCAGGATATTTATGCTCACGCCTCCGATAGTCAGCAGTCCGTCAGGAGCGCCGAGATCGGAAATAGGGCCGAAGGTATTGTCCGGATATTTCATTCCTGACAAGAAGTGATAGGCGGCAATGAAGAACGGCACCTCAAGAACAAGCGGCAGCATACCTCTGAGGGAATAGAACTGTTTGTAGTTGTTCTGTCTGTAATAGGTCTGAGTCATCATAAAGCGTTCATTGCCCTTGAAGGTCTTTTTGATGTGCTTGACCCAGTATTCCATTTTTTTCTGCTGTTCACGTTCCTTATTCTGAACGGCATCGGCCTGACAATAAAGCGGCAGAAGCATAAAATTCACAACAATGCTCAGGGCTATTATTGCCACGCCTGTACTTTGAGAGAACATCAGGGCGTAGTAATAGATAAATTCATAAATAAGCTGCAGCGGCTCAATAAAGAGTTGGAACATAATGTGTGAAAACGACATTTACAGCACCTCGTGAATAGATCTTTGTGTATTGTCATACTCAATTATTATATAATAAAGGATGTTTCTTTTCAAGTATCATTTGTTACAAATGTTAAAAATATTGTACTTTTTTTTAGTGGTTTTTCTTAGCGCCGCAGCAAACAGCGCAGACTGTTTGTGAAAAAAATTATAGATAATTACCGTACCTGATGCGGCGGATGACAGCAAGTATCGCCCTGTCATTTTTGCTGAAAAGGTTGAAATAGCTGAAATGCTTTGATATAATGATTTGCAGATATTACTTAAAAATGAGGTGTGGGATATGTCGGACATTATGTCATTTTCGCCGCTTTGGGGAGAATGGGAGATAAAAGATCTTATAGGTGAGGGAACCTTTGGTGCGGTCTACCGTGCTGAAAAGAATGAATACGGAAACACCTATGTTTCTGCGATAAAGCATATTTCTATCCCTGACAAGGGATTTACTGTGGAATCATTGATCTCTGAGGGCTATGCTTCGGATGCCGGAAGTGCAAAACAATATTTTGACACTCTGCGCGACCACATAATAAGTGAAATAAATTTCTGCTATACTCTCAGGGGAAATTCAAATATAGTTTCATACGAGGATCACTGCATCATACCAAAAAAAGACGGTGTTGGATATGATATCTTCATACGGATGGAATATCTGACCGCACTCACAAAATATATGAAAACGGGGGGCATTAGCGAAGACGATGTCATCAGGATCGGCATAGATATATGTTCGGCGCTGATGGTGATAGACGCTCATCACATACTTCACCGTGACATCAAGCCTGCAAACATTTTTGTCAATCCGATGGGTGTATACAAGCTTGGAGACTTCGGAGAATCCAAAGTGCTTTCGGGCGCTTCTGTCGGAATGACAGTCAGAGGTACATACGCATATATGTCTCCGGAAATATCGAGAGGTCAAAAAGCCAATATCACAGCGGATATTTATTCACTCGGTCTTGTCATGTACCGCCTTTTGAACGGCAACCGCTCGCCGTTTATCCCTGTTGATGCTCCTCAGATCAACTCCCAGATGCAGGAGCAGGCAAACATCCGCAGATTTGGCGGCGAAAGACTTCCTCTTCCTGCATACTGCACCGACCACGAGCTTTGTGACGTAATAATGAAAGCCTGCGAATATAACCCCGGGGACAGATGGGAAAACCCGGAGGACATGAAGGACGAGCTTGAAGCCATAAGACGCCGCCGCAAAAAAGCCGCAAGGGCAGCAGCTTCTGCGTCAGTTCCAACGAAACAGATGCAGGTACAGCCGTCGGTTCAGGCTCAGCCGCCGTATCAATATGCAGATCAGCAGACGGTTCCCGTTCAGTCTTTCGGCGGTCCGATACAGCCGCCTGCAATACAGCAGGGGTATGCAAATAATGTGCCGCCGCTTCCTGTAAACCCGCCTGCACCGGCTTCAACCGTTCCTCAGGACATTCCGCCTGTTCAGCTAAAGACAAAGAAAAAGCTCAGCAAGCCTGTTACAGCAATTATTTTCTCGTCAGCGGCATTTCTTATTGCGTTCATTGTAATAATAATTGTTGCCGGCTCCGGAGGAAACAGCGGCTCAGCCACGGTCTCTGCCACAGATGTTGACTCTGCCTGCAAGACGTACTATGCCGATTGTTTATCCGGTGCAATTGTACCTGATGGGTTAGAAAAAAGTAGTACGATGGCAAAAAAAAGAGAATATGTGAACTATGTTGCTTCTATAAAGGAGGCTCTTGAGTATGCGAAGATCGACACGAGCAAGGTCGATTTCAGCAGCCTGAGCGTTGACAAAAATGGTACGATATTCTCTACAGGCAGAACTGCCGACAGCAGCAAGACCAGCGTTCTCAGGAACGAGTGGAAAGAGGCAGGTTCACTTTCAAAATTACTTTCAAAAATGTAATTTTAAAATTGTTCCGCATTTCGACCCGTCCGGTATCTGCCGGGCGGGTTTTTATCATACCTCATGAATATCCTTGACACTCCCGCACTTGTGATATAAAATTAAAACAGAAAAATATAAAGGAGGGTGACCATGGACAAGACAATAAGCGTTTCCGGAGTGATAAACGGCTCCGTGAACTTTTCCATGCAGCAGAATTATGTCCCCGTAATAAGGTCAATAACTATCCGCAACGAATCTGAGGAAACTGTTTCTGACCTGATGCTCAGAATAAGCTTTGAGCCGGAATTCGCAAAGGAATATACATATCCTGTTCCAGCAATACCCGCAGGAAAGTCCGTCGAGATAAGCCCTGTAAAAATAATACTGTCCACGGAATATCTTTTTTCCCTGACAGAAAAAATGGTCGGCAGTATTACAGTAGAGATAATCTGTAAGGAAGAAAGCCTTTACAGATTTGTTTCTGATATAGAGCTTCTTGCATACGATCAGTGGAGCGGGCTGAGGATAATGCCGGAGCTGATCGCCGCATTTGTAACTCCAAACCATCCGAGAGTATCGGAAGTCCTCGCAAAGGCAGGCGGATACCTTAAACTCTGGACAGGCTCGCCGTCCTTTACGGGATATCAGACCCAGAATCCCGACAATGTCAAAAAGCAGATGGCAGCAATCTATGCAGCTTTACAGTCTCTCAATATAGCCTACAGCAATCCTCCTGCAAGCTATGAGGATCTGGGACAGAGGATAAGGATGCCTCATGTAGTTATCGGTCAGAAGCTTGGCACCTGCCTTGACCTGTCCGTGCTGTATGCCTCCTGTCTTGAAGCTGCGGGACTCTATCCGCTCATAGGTTTCAGGCGCGGACACGCTTTTGCAGGCTGCCGTCTTAACGAAGAGACCTTTGCCGACTGCATGGTGGATGATATTTCCGCCTTTGAAAAACGCCTTGTAAAGGGCAGTGAAGAGCTTCTTTTTGTTGAGTGTACCGACTTCACAGCGGGCGAAAGCGTGGATTTTGACAGGGCAGTAAAGCACGGCTGCGCCCATATCGACGACATACCCGATTTTGAGGGAGTTGTTGACATACAAAGGTGCAGAGGCAGCGGCATCAGACCTATCCCTCTCAGACTTGAACAGGCAAGAGGCTATTCCGAGATCGAAGATAAAGAAGCCGAATTCGATGAACTGAGAGTCAGAGAACCCAAAAAGCTTGA
>DBWG01000117.1:11825-12634 GCA_002308635.1 Ruminococcaceae bacterium UBA1244
CAGCTCATGGTCACAGATCTCGGAAAGTTAGAGGACGAGATAGCATCCGGAAAGAATATCCGTGTAATGGAAGTTCCGTCTGAGTGGACGGTGTCCCCGAAGAGCATCAAGATGTATGAGATCGAAAACGATAGGGATCTCATTGAAAACATTGCCGCTCAGGAAATGAAAAGCGGCAGGATAAGGACATTTATTTCCGCTGAGGAGCTGAACGATCAGATCAAGAATATGTACCGTTCCGCAAAGGTCAGCATGGAAGAAAACGGCACGAATACCATGTTTCTTGCTCTGGGATTCCTGCGCTGGTTCGAGAGCGACATATCCGAAAAGCCAAGATATGCGCCTGTAGTACTGGTCCCTGTTGACATCGTCAGGAACCTCAAAAGCGGCGGTTACGTCATCCGCAGCCGTCAGGAGGAGGCAAGGATAAACACGACCCTGCTTGAATACCTGCGGCAGATATTCTCAATAAAGATCAGCGGGCTTGACACCCTTCCCGAAGATGAACACGGGATAGACCTTCAGCTGATATTCCATACCGTAAGACAGGCTATCATGGGAAAGAACCGCTGGAATCTTGAAAACATGGCATTTCTCGGACTGTTTTCCTTTGGTCAGTTCGTCATGTGGCACGACATCCAGAGCCGTTCGGATGAACTCAAACAGAACAAGGTCGTTTCGTCGCTCATGGACGGAAAAATGAACTGGGAAGAGGATGAGCTTTCGTTTGACGAGAGCAGTGTTGAATCGGTATTCAGACCGTCAGAGCTTGCTGTGCCGCTCAGTGCGGATTCTTCACAGCTTGTTGC
>DBWG01000013.1 GCA_002308635.1 Ruminococcaceae bacterium UBA1244
GGCTCAGAATATCGTCAGGCTGATGAACACCAGACACTATTATTTTGTGCCGTTCCGTCAGGATGAACCGATAAAAAAGCCCAATTCGCTTGTTGCCGATTTTGATATGCTTATCCCGTCAATGGAAGAAGCGCTGAATGAGCGTCAGCTCCAGCCTGTGATCCGCTAAAAAACAACGGCAATACAGAACCGTTAATTCTGTATTGCCGTATGGTATCTGATTATTTAGACGGAGAACTCGTGGTCTTATCCGCCACTACTTCATAGGTCTTATCCTTTGTGATCTTTAGTCCGCTTCCATTCAAAGAAGGATACGTACTCTTTGCTACATTGCCTTCCGCATTGATAAATATTACATAACCGCCGTCATAGCTGTTATCAAGCTTGATGGAATATGTACCGTCGGATTCCTTTGTCATCTTATATTTTTCTCTGGCTTCCGAAGTGGAGATATTGGCATTTACAATATCCTTCGGATCATTGAAGTAGACCGCATAGACCTCATCGCCCCAGCTGTCTGCCTTGAGCTTTATGGAGAAATCCTTCTCTTTGAAAATGTCGCTGAAGAAGAAGATATAAACAGCGATGCCCACAAGAGCAAGGACAAGGATGACCACTATTATGATCGGAGCAAGTGTCTTGTTTTTCTCTCTGGGAGCCTTTACTACGTCTACATTCTGAGCCCTGAGCTGTTTTCCGTCGAACTTCATGGGCTGTACCTGAACCTTTTCAGCCTGACGGATTATCTCACGCTGAGTATCGACATGAGTTTCTACCTTCTGATCCTCTTTTATCTGCCTGTGCAGGTTTCTTACATAGGAATCGGTATCGAAGTTAGGATCGGACGGAGCCTGCTGGGGAGGAAGATTCTGGAGTCTCTCGCCTGTTGCAGTGACCTCTGTGACCTCCTGTTCAATAGGCTGAAGCTCTACCTTTGAGCTTTTGGGCTGTCCGCCGAAATCTCCCGGATTTGAAGACCACTGTCTCTGAGGCCTCTGGGGTCTCTGCTGACGCGGACCCGGCTGAGCAGGACGCTGCTGCATCGGAGGCTGCTGAGGCATGGGACGCTGCTGCATCGGAGGCTGCTGGGGTGCGGGACGCTGCTGCATCGGAGGCTGCTGGGGTGCGGGACGCTGCTGCATGGGCGGCTGCTGAGGTGCGGGACGCTGCTGGGGTACAGGACGCTGCTGTACAGGGGGCTGTACCTGAGGTGCGTTATTTGAAAAATCAGAGGGATTTGAAGACCACTGTCTCTGGGCTCTGGGTCTTCTCTGAGGAGCAGGCTGCTGTACCGGCTGCTGAGGCATTCTCGGTGCCGGCTGCTCCTGAACAACAGGTCTCTGGGGTACAGGCTGCTGTACGGGCGGCTGAGGCATTCTCGGTGCCGGCTGTTCGATCTCAAACGGCTGAACGGGACGCATCGGAGTCTGCTGAACGGCATCAGGGACAGGCTCGCTCTCAAACGGAGACGGAGCTGCCGACTGGAACGGCATCTGAGGTTCTACTCCTGCAGAAACGCCAAAATCGGGAAGTGCATCGCTGATGACCTCTCCCTGTATCGGCGAAAGCTGTACAGACGGTGTATTTGCAATATCCTCCATAGTAACTTCTCTTTCGAGCTGCATCGGAGGAAGTACGGATGTTTCTTTTTCCTGTGCAAGGGGATCCAGCTTAAACGCCGGAGTATTGGCGATAGTTGCGACCGAAACAGGCTTGTCAAGCTGCATCGGAGGCAGTGCGCCGTCGGATGATCCGTCGGGCATATAGGGAAGGTTGTCCATATCGGTGACCCTGTCAGCCAGATCAACCTGAGGTTCTCTTGCAGTTGTTTTCTGACGGAACTGGGCAAAGATATTGCTGCTGCCCTGAGCCTGCTGAGCGGCTCTCTGTGCAGCGGCGGCTCTTGCCTGCTGTTCGGCTGCGAGTCTTGCCTGCTCCGCGGCTCTTGCTTCTGCTGCGAGCCTTGCAGCTTCTGCTGCTCTTGCCTGTTCCTCTGCGATCCTTGCCTGCTCTGCGGCGATCCTCGCCTGTTCTTCAGCGGCAAGTCTTTCCTGTTCAGCAGCGGCCTCCGCAGCCCTTGCTTCTTCGCCTGCCATAAGCTCCTGCTCAATTTCCTCTTTGCTCTTGCCTTCTTTTACGTTGTAGTCGCACCACGGACAGTTTGCACCGTTATTTACAATGCGCTGTCCGCACCCGGGACAATTTATAAACAAAGCCATCGCAAATCACCTCATCTATTTTCAGAAATTAAATATACAAAATGTACACCTATACACTTATAATATTATACAGTATATTACATTTATAGTCAATCTTTTTAAAACGAATCTAATATTTTTATCACTATAACTAAATTTTTTTAGAATTTTTATCGTAAAATCCCCAATAATCACTTATCTATGAAAATGGTGCAAAATTTGTATTAAAGTCACCGTATTGTTTTTAAAAATTCACTTTATGTTCGTTTTTTGAAGATATGCCGTCTCCTTCATCATCGGATCTATCATTTACTTTTCTCAGAATAAGGTAATATTAGGCAAAACGCACAGACAAAAATGTTTAATTTTATTGCTTTTTACTTGTTGACAAAACGGCGGTTCATGGGTATAATGGTATGGTATCGTAATGACACAAACCCCTGCCTTATGGCGGATGGGAGGGAAGATAAATGGCTGAGATCCGTATTAAGGATAACGAATCCCTTGAGAGCGCACTCAGAAGATTTAAAAAGCAGTGTGCAAGAGGCGGCATCATCGCAGAGGTTCGTAAAAGAGAAGCTTATGAAAAGCCTTCTGTAAAACGCAAAAAGAAGTCTGAAGCTGCTCGTAAGCGTAAGTACAAGTAATTTGTGCTGACACAGAAATTTAAGGATATTTCCGTTTTGTGCGGTCGAATGTTTGCTTCGGCAGACTTTGTTCTGCACCGGAAATATCCTTTTTTGTTGAGAGGAATGATCCAATGAGTCTGTTCAAACCCACAGTAGCAGTCAGGCACGTCACCGATATCTCACCAAAAATGCTCCGTCAGCTTGAGATCGACGCTATACTTCTTGACGTTGACAACACCCTCGCTCCGCCGACCTCAAAGATCCCATACGAGGGTGTTCAGGAATGGATCGAAAGGATAAAGTCCTGCGGGATCCATATAGTCATCTGCTCAAACAACTACAAAAAACGCATAAAGCCCTTTGCGGACAGCGTAGGTCTTGACTGCGTTGCAATGAGCCTGAAGCCCTTCCCCTTCGGTTTCAACAGGGCAAAGCGCAAGCTCAAAGAAAAGCCCAAAAATGTACTTGTTGTCGGAGATCAGATATACACCGATGTTCTTGGCGCAAATCTTGCCGGTATGAGATCGATACTTCTCGAACCCCGTTCAGAAGAACACGGATTTTCAATATGGATACGCAGAAAGCTCGAAGTCAGCAAAAGAAAAAAGATCAAGGTTCTTGGCAAGGAGGATGACCATGTCAGTTAAAGACACGGATATGATAGACGGAATGGGCATCGAAAAAGATACAAACACTCTTGTTCTGCTTATAACAGACCCATATCAGTGGGTCGTTGATGAATACAGCCACCTTAAAGCATTCCAGAAAAAGATCAACAACTACGTTGCATACATCGAAGGCGGAGGCTACCGCAGTCAATACGGAAGCAAAAGCTTTGACCGTTTCCGCATTACTGCGGAATTCAAATACAGGCCCTCAAAGATCGGGCAGGACTTTCTCAACGGCGGTATAAAACCGCTTGCAGAAAGAAACATCGAATTTGTATGGAACGTTGTAAAAAAGGATGATTGATATATGAAAAAAATTCTTTTTATTTTAGGCCCGAATCTTAATATGGTCGGCATCCGTGACAGATACGTATACGGAACAGAAACCGCAGAGAGCATAAACGAGGATGTCAGAAAGAAGGCAGTCGAACTGGGGTTTGAACTGGAAATTTTCCAGTCGAACCACGAAGGCGATATCGTTGACAAGATACATTCCGCATACGGAAACACCGACGGCATAATGATAAACGCAGGCGCACTCACACATTACAGCTATGCTCTGCGTGACGCTATCGAAGCCGTTCAGATACCGACTATCGAAACACACATGTCAAACATCTATGCCCGTGAGGAATTCAGGCACAAGTCAGTTATATCGGCAGTATGTGCCGGATGTATCGCCGGTTTCGGAAAGAAAAGCTATTATCTTGCACTTCATGCTTTTTCCGAAATGCTTTGATGAAAAGAGGCAGATATGGATACGAGAATACCTGCGCTCACGGCGCTTTTTCCTGACAGCGCCGATGCTGCGCTTATCATTTCAGAAACGAACAGACAGTATTTCACGGATTTTGTTTCTTCTTTGGGATATCTCCTCGTCGCAAGGAACGGTTCATACCTCTTTGTCGATTCGAGATATGAGGAAGCCGCAAAAAGGCAGGCAAAGAACTGCTCTGTAATACTGTTCAGAAAGCTTGCGGACAGTCTCGGGGACGTACTCTCCCAAAACAACATAAAGACCGTCCTTCTTGAGGGTTCGGCGTTCACTCTCAACGAGACCGCCTTTATCGAGAATATCCTCTCAAAAAGCGGTGCTTCGGCAGTAAAAGACGATACCCTCGACAAGCTCATACAAAAACTCAGGATAATCAAGACCTCATCGGAGCTTGAAAAAATGCGCAAAGCTCAGCAGATAACGGAGGATGCGCTCAAAAGCACTCTCAGGTTCATCAAAGAAGGCGTATCGGAAAGAGATATCGCCCTTGAACTTGAATTCCGCATGAGAAAAGCCGGCGCTCAGAGTGTTTCTTTCGACCTCATTGTTCTTGCTGGAGCAAAAACATCTATGCCCCACGGCGTTCCGGACAGTACAAAGATCAAAAACGGCGACTTCCTGCTCTTCGATATCGGTGCGACTGTTGACGGCTATCACAGCGATATGACAAGAACATACGTCTTCGGAAAAGCAGACAGCAGCATGAAGCGTGTCTATGAGACCGTTCTTCAGGCTCAGCTCAATGCCCTTGAAGCAGTCCGTGACGGATGCACCTGCGGAGACGTTGACAGAGCTGCCCGCTCTTATATTGATCAGGCAGGCTTTGAAGGACTTTTCGGCCACTCAACAGGCCACGGAGTAGGACTTGAAATACATGAAGCTCCGTCGGTTTCTCCGAACAGCAGCTTTGTCCTCAGAAACGGCATGGTAGTAACGGTAGAACCCGGTATTTATATCCCCGGAAAATTCGGTGTGCGCATCGAGGATATGGTCGTCGTATCGTCAGACGGCTGTATAAACCTCGTTTCCATGCCAAAGAAGCTCACTGAACTGTGAGCGAAAAGGTTTTCGACAGAAATTGCAGTAAAAATCTTGCAATTTTATTTTGTGTATAGTATAATATGATGAGTGTATAGGGCTGTTTGAGAGATTACAGTTTTATTCAGGACATTTGAGGATTATTTAACAGGAGGATTTTTTATGATCACAGCAGGCGATTTCAGAAACGGCGTTACTTTTGATATGGACGGACAGGTTGTTACAATCGTTGAGTTCCAGCACGTAAAACCCGGCAAGGGTGCGGCTTTCGTCCGCACAAAAATAAAGAATGTCATTACGGGTGCTGTAGTTGAAAAAACTTTCAACCCCAATGACAAATATCCCACCGCTTTCATTGAGAGAAAGGATATGGAATATCTCTACAATGACGGCGACCTCTACTATTTCATGGACAGCGAAACCTACGAGCAGACTCCCATCAACAAGAGCGTTCTCGGCGATAACTTCAAGTTCGTAAAAGAGAACATGGAGTGCAAGATCCTGTCCTACAAGGGCAGCGTTTTCGGTGTTGAACCCCCGACATTCGTTGTCCTTACAGTAACTCAGACCGATCCCGGCTTCAAGGGCGACACTGCTACCAACGTAACAAAGCCCGCTACACTTGAAACAGGCGCAGAGATCAAGGTTCCGCTCTTCATCAACGAAGGCGACCAGATCCAGATCGACACAAGAACAGGCGAGTATATGTCAAGAGCATAAGGCTCTTGAACCGGATGGAGGAAAGAAAAATGAAATTGACGGAAAAAGCAGCATATATCAAGGGACTTGCCGAGGGTCTTGAACTTGACCCCAACGACAAACAGACAAAGGTCCTCAAAGCTCTTATCGACCTTGTGAACGAAATGGCTGAGGAAGTTGCAGAGCTTGAACAGTGCTATGACGATGTATGCGACCAGATCGACGCTCTTGACGAGGATCTTTCAGGTGTTGAGGATCTTATCTATGAGTCCGAAGATGATGAGGATGAAGATGATCTCAGCTGCTGCGGCTGCGGCGATTATTCCGATGCGGCTTATGAAGTTACCTGCCCCACCTGCGGAAAGGTCATCGGTCTTAATGAGGATGATCTTGGCGAGGGCGGCATGACCTGCCCCGGATGCGGCGAAACGCTCGAATTCGACTATGACGAAGACGAGCTTGACGATGCCGAAGAATCCGAAGAGCAGTAAGCAATAATCTATTTGCGGAATCTTGCAAATCCGGCAGGATTCCGCTTTTTGGTTATAACACAGTACATTTTCCGGCTGTGAGAAAGGAAGAACAGTAATGCTATTAAGTCTTTTACGTTCGGGAAGCGTAGATTTTTTTTCGGTCATCATCTATATCCTTTCAGTGCTGATGGTGATATTTCTTATCAATCCCCTGCACGAGTGCGCACACGGATTTGTTGCATACAAGCTCGGTGACAGAACTGCAAAAAATATGGGAAGGCTCACGCTGAACCCGATCTCACACATCGACTATATGGGTGCGGCAATGATGCTCATTGTCGGATTCGGCTGGGCAAAGCCTGTTCCGGTCAATCCCCGGAATTTTAAAAAGCCCAAGATCGGAATGGGGCTTACCGCTCTTGCAGGACCGGTATCAAACCTTCTTGCTGCGATCCTGGGCGGTCTGATCTACAACGGCATCGTCACAATACTCATAAAAAACGGCGATCTTATCTATGGTCCCGATGTCAATGGTGTAAATACCGTATTTATAAGGGAAGGATTCGATCTTGGCTTTCTGAAATACGTACTGTTGTTTTTTCAGTTTTTTATTCTTATCAACATCTGTCTTGCGGTGTTCAATCTTATTCCCATACCGCCGCTTGACGGTTCAAAGATACTGATGGTATTCCTGCCAAACAGGACGATCTACAAGATACAGCGTTACGAACACATCATCACCCTAATACTTTTTATTGCGATAATGATGGGCGGAGTGACACTTTTCATATCCCCGATTCAAAATTGGTTATATGACCGCATAAACGATCTCACTCAGCTTGCCTACTCCTGGTCCTGGTAGCGGAGTGCCTCCGCACCCTATTTTACAACGCAAACACCTTATCAGCATGCGTCCGCGTCACGACCCTTACGGG
>DBWG01000066.1 GCA_002308635.1 Ruminococcaceae bacterium UBA1244
GTACCTGCTGTCAAACAGGTTGTCAGCATGGTAGCAATGAATAATACGCCGGCTGCACGCATTGCCTTATTTTTCCTCATAAGTCATTTCTCCTTTTTATTTTTTTTATAAAAATGCCGTTTTGCGGCAGATTTACCTGATGAATAAAAAATTATTTCTCCTGTCCCTCTTTGTCGGCAGTGTTCTCATTGGCAGCTTCATCCTCAGACACTGAGTTTTCTGCTCCTTCAGAGACCTTCTCGTCAGACGAGGTATCATCCGATCTTTCGGGCTGTGCTGTTCCGGTACTGTCGTCTTTATTGTCACTGTCGGCAGTTTTGGTGCTTTCAGCTTCAAGTTCACGCTGAGCCTGCTGTCTTTTAAGTTCTTCAAGTTCTGCAAGAAGAGCGGCAGTTTCATTGTTGTTGGCTTTTGCGATACGCTTTCTGCGGATGATATCATAAACCACAAAGAGTGTCAGCGGGAGTATTACACAGACGATAAGTCCGGGGATAGTCTGCATGAACATTGCTATCCTGCCCATGCCTGCAAGTCTTGATTTGTATGTTCCGACAACGTTTTCGGGGTAGAGGTAACGGGAGTCAGCGATAACGTTGCCGTCACCCTTTGTCCTGTAGACCTTTTTGCCCTCGCTGTCTGTTGTCACTTCTGCGATCCTATGGGTAATGAGAGCGCCGCCGGGCTGATTCTCCCAATATGTGACGATATCGCCGACTTCAAGCTCATCGGCATTATCGACTGTATGAACTATTATAAGATCACCTGTCATGATGGTAGGCTCCATTGATTCAGACTCGACCATCAGAGGAAAATAGCCGCCGATGTTCGGGACCTTTGATTTGTCGCCGCCAAAGCCCTGAATAATGAGTATCAGATTGATAATGAGTATCGGAAGGAGTACTGCACAGAGTACTATTCCAATGATCGTGAGAGGGATATTAATGCCTTTTTTTTCCTTTTTCTTACTTTTGTTATTCTCACCGGAAGACTTCAATGCCGCAGAATTTGCAGAAATATCAACAGAATTTTGTCTCATTTTTACAAAACCTTTCCGTGTTATTGTTGCTTTTCACTTATGAAAAAACAAGCCTTCTGCACGATGTGCAGAACACTTTTGAGATAATATAGCATAATCCTGTCTATTTGTCAAGATGTTTATGGCAAATTGAGCCATATCATAAAAACATTGTGACAAATGGCAGAAAATAGTAAATAAAGGCGGTAATATTCGTGGTTCTATTATGAAAAATGCAAAAACGATGAGAAGCAGTTTAAAAACAACAATAATGTGAAACAAAATGATACGATCATACATATTTTATCGGAAACTTTATGGCAGTTATTGCCGGTTATGGTTTCCGGATACTGCGGACGGCTTGGACACTACCATAAATATTATTCACAACAGCTTTAAAATATGAAAGATAAATAGTACAATAATGACTATTTTTGATGTGTTTTTTTGTTACAAATAATTTTTGGACATTTATCAAGAATTTTTTTAATAAAATGCTAAAAAACATACCGCACGTGTCGAAAACTATTGTTGATATCAACATTTTCATTATGGCTAAAGCTAAAATTGACAGCGGTTCAAAATATTTATCAAATGAATGAGAATACTCATAATAAGACTATAATAACCTGAAAATGAATAAAAATTAAGATATGAAAAATTATTGTTGACAAACGGCTATGTTTGAGTTATAATATATTCAACGATTAAACAAACATTTAATCATAATACAGAAGGGATGTATATTTATGAAAAAGACCTATAAGATCGACGTTGACTGTGCAAATTGCGCTAACAAAATGGAAAATGCTGCAAAAAAGACCGAAGGCGTCAAGGATGCCTCCGTGAATTTTATGGCTCTCAAAATGACAGTTGAGTTTGAAGAGGGCGCAGACCCTCAGGAGGTCATGAAAAGGGTCATGAAGAGCTGCAAAAAAGTTGAGAGCGACTGCGAAATATTTTTCTGAATCATAATAGGTTGGTGATCTTATGAGCCGGAAGCAAAAGAAAAACCTTTTCCGGATAATAATTTCGGCTGTGCTGATGATCGGATTTTTGTTCATTCCGGTCGGAGGCATCTGGCGGCTGCTGCTGTTTATGGTGCCTTACATTATAATAGGTTATGACATTCTGATAAAAGCGGCAAAGGGCGTGATAAACCTCCAGCCATTTGATGAATGTTTTCTTATGGCAGTTGCAACGATAGGCGCAATTATCGTTGCATTGATCGGTGACGGAGATTATGTCGAAGCGGTTGCCGTAATGCTGTTCTATCAGACGGGCGAATGGTTCCAGAGCTATGCAGTCGGCAAAAGCCGCAGAAACATAAGCGCACTTATGGATATTCGTCCGGACCACGCAAATATAGAAAAAGACGGACAGATCGAAGAGACCGATCCCGAAGAAGTCGGTATCGGGACGGTCATAATCGTCAAGCCGGGTGAAAAAATACCCATTGACGGTGTGATCGTTGAGGGTGAATCCGTACTCAACACCGGCGCACTGACAGGAGAAAGCCTGCCCAAAAACGTTATGTGCGGAGATGAAGTCATAAGCGGCTGTGTGAATATGACCGGTCTGCTGAAGATACGCACGACTAAACTGTTTGAGGACTCGACTGTTTCAAAGATACTTGAGCTTGTTGAGAATGCAAGCTCGAGAAAGTCAAGATCGGAAAATTTTATCTCTAAATTTGCAAGAGTATATACTCCGGCTGTAGTTTTCAGTGCAGTTGCTCTTGCGGTTTTGCCGCCGCTTTTTCTCATGCTTTCGGGAGCAAGCCCCTTGTGGGGAACATGGATATACAGAGCGCTGACATTTCTTGTAATAAGCTGTCCGTGCGCTCTTGTGATAAGCATACCGCTGAGCTTTTTTGCGGGTATCGGCGGTGCAGGCAGGGCAGGCGTTCTCGTAAAGGGTTCAAACTGCCTTGAAGCTCTCTCAAAGGCGGATACCATAGTATTTGATAAGACAGGAACACTCACAAAAGGTGTTTTTGAGGTGACGGCTGTCCATCCTGAGATCGTTGATGAAAATACGCTTCTTCATCTTGCCGCACACGTTGAGAGATATTCTACTCATCCGATAGCGGTCTCACTCAGGGCTGCATATCCGGAGGAAGCGGACGACTGTGTTATCAGTGATATTTCAGAAATATCAGGTCAGGGAATAAAAGCAAGGGTGAACGGCGACGAGATCTGTGCAGGAAACGAAAAGCTTATGAAAAGCGTTGGGGCGAAAATTGAAAAATGCCCGCATGACCATGTCGGAACAGTCATCCACATTGCAAAAAACGGAAAGTACCTTGGGCATGTTGAAATATCGGATGTTGTAAAGCCCACTTCCCGTGAGGCGGTAGAGCTTCTCAGAAAATGCGGGATAAAAAAGACGGTCATGCTTACGGGCGATTCCGAAGCCGCAGCAGGTTCTGTCAGCAGGGATATCGGCATCGATGAGCATTTCAGCGGTCTTCTGCCTGCGGAAAAGGTCGGAAAGGTCGAGGAGATAATTCAGGATAACAGTTCGGGTACTGTAGTATTTGCCGGAGACGGGATCAATGATGCTCCCGTGCTTATGAGGGCGGATATCGGTATAGCGATGGGTGCTATGGGTTCAGATGCGGCAATAGAGGCGGCGGATGTTGTCCTGATGGATGATGACCCCAAAAAAATAGCACTTTCGATACGTATTGCACGAAAATGTATGAGGATCGTAAAGGAGAATATCTGGTTCTCGATCGGGATAAAGGTTTTGTGCCTTATCCTTGGAGCTGTCGGACTTGCAAATATGTGGACAGCGATCTTTGCAGACGTGGGAGTTATGATAATTGCCGTACTGAACGCTATCCGTGCGATGTCTGTAAGGCAATGCAAGTGATATTTTCCTGTGTTGTTCAAAAAAGCGAAGCTCAGAACGGGCTTCGCTTTTTCAGTAATAAAAAATAATAGAAATTTATTGAAATTTTGCTTGCAATTTTTGAATGAGTATGATATAATAACAAAGTCCTTTAAGACAAACACCGATATGGAGAGTTGTCCGAGCTGGCCGAAGGAGCACGATTGGAAATCGTGTAAACGGCTACAACCGTTTCGAGGGTTCGAATCCCTCACTCTCCGGAAATGCCCCGACACTGAGGTGCCGGGGCTTAAATAATTAAAGAATAGAGAATAAATAATAATGAATAAAAATGTCTGATAGGGCGTTTCCGTATTATTATTTATTCTTTTTTCTTTATTCTTTAAAATAAAATCCGGTCAGACAAAAGCCGAAAACAGCCCCGATACAATCGTGTATCGGGGCTGTTCAGATAATGTCCGATTTTTAGCGTATGCTGATCCTGGCTCTTCTTCGTCTGCGTGGAGGAGTGTAATGTCCTGTTATCATCTGTATGAAACGTGTTATAAAAACAATGGAAACGAAGCCCACAAAAACTATCAGTACCCACATACCGAGCTGAACGCCGATGCTGCCTTTTTCGGATATAAAATCCGAAGGATTGTCAGGATCTATATAAACGGTTACTGAAGAGCCTTTTGTATGATTTTCGTTTAATGTACCTGTATAGTATTTTCCTTTATAAAGGTATTGGATATAGGAAGTATAAGTTGTTGTTTTTTTGGTCCTGCCTTTTGAAGTGGTAGTGGTCTTGGTCGATTTTGTGACATTCGTTACAGTTGCAGTCACAGCCTCTCCGTTCTTTTTGATATTGTCATAATGTATTGCGCCGTTGATCGCAGATGCCAAAAATATGCAGAGAGGTATCAGAATAACGATCATTGGAAGGAGTGTTCTTACTGCCGCACTGGGCACACTGAGTTTGGTTTTTTGAGGAACGTCTGAACTATATCCGTTATTGAAGGAAGAAGAGTTATTATTGCCTGATACGAAATCGTTTGACACCGGCACAGGAGCGCCCTGATACTGCGGGATCTGACCGGAACCGCCGGATACCGTTCTTCCTCCGTATGTTGAGTGGTCAAAGTTATTTTTGACCGGAATATAGCCGCCATTCGGCATACCCTGATAATTTTGGGTACTGTTCTGACCGGCTCCGAATCCGCCATAGCCGTTCTGACTGCTGTTATTGTTGTTGATGTATCCGTTATAGTTATTATAGTTTGTATTGTTATTATAGTAACCGCCGCTGTTGGTATTGGTATAGTCATTGCCGCCGTTATCAATGTATCCGTTATTATCATTATAATAGCTGTTGTTGCCGTTGGTGCTGTTGTAATAGTCATTCGTATTCTGATCTTTTTTGCTGTATGTACTGCCGTAGTTATAGCCGTTGTTTCTGCCGGTACTTGAAGAATCATATCCGCCGAGAAAACCGTCAAGATCATCCATGCTGTCGAATCCGTTATTATTATCGTGCATGCTGTCACCCCAAATCATTATTTTGTTGCTGTTTTATTATACCATATTTTTAAAAAACAAGAAACATATAATAACAATTTTTTTAAAGATATCATCGAAAAAAAACCACACTGCCTGCAAACTTGTTTTGTATTATCGGTTTTTGCATTTTAAAACAGCACCGCAAAAGTATCAGACGGAGTTCTTACTGTCTGACCGTTGAAAAAAGACAAAATTTAGAGATGGAAGGAATTTATCTTTGGAAATAATACCACCGAAAAGAGTCTTTACAATTCGGTGGGTTTTGTTGTATTATAAATAGGTAAGAGTATATTTGATTTTGACAGTGTTTTTGAGATCACAAAACAGCACAAAAATCTTTGGTGATTTCTCATAAATCGAATGGAGGCTTTTTGATGGAAAATACCGAAAAAAGGAATGAAACTGGCGGCATTTACGAAACGGCCGCCGAAGAGATCAAGGACGTAAATAAAGATGTAGATGTTGAAAATGAAAAAAGAGCCGATGAAGAAATGAAATCTGAAACTACAGCTTCACAGGAAGCTGTTGAAAAGATTGAAGAACCAGCAAAGGAAACCGAAGAAGAAGTTGTTTTTGCCGGCGGAGACGAAGCAGAAGAAAAGTCTGATAACGGCAGGTCTGACGACAGCGAGGAAGTTGTATTTGCCGCTGTCAGCAAAAAGGATCGTCACAGCCATATCCCCGTACAAAGAAGCAAAAAGAAGTTTCCTGTTACGATAGTTGCGGCATTCGCTGCTGTGCTTTTGGTTGGTGCAGGTGCTTTTGCGATAGGAATGAATATGAACAGCAAGGACTCCAAAACAGCATCAAAGGAGACCTCCGGAAATACATCCGCTGCGGAAGGAAGTACTCTCATTTCATCGGAATCTGCTGATCCTGCCGAATTGTCTCCGGAAATGCCTGTGATCGAAAATGTCGATACTACGAGCATACTTTTCGGAAAGGGCGTTACCGTTGAGGGTGTTGACCTTGCAGGAAAGACTCTTGCTCAGGCATACGATGCGATGCAGCAGAGACTTGTGGAGATCAGAGAGCCTATTTCGATAGTTGCAGTCTGCGACGGAAAAAGCATAAGCCTTAACCAGAATGACTTCAACTATGACACCAACGTTTCTTCTGTTCTTCTCCAGGCTTATCATTACAGCCGCGGTGAGCTTGACAGTCCTACCGTTGATTTCAGCGTGAACGGCGATACCACTGACTTTAAGATCGTTACTGCGATCAATACAGAGTCTGTTGATGCTGCGATAGACAAAACTGCGGACTTCTTTGACGTAAAGCCTATTGACGCTCACGTTACAAGCTTTGACCCCACTGCCGTTGAAAAATTCACGTTTGAGGACGGCAAGGACGGCTTTATGATCGACCATGACGAACTCAGCAGAAAAATCAAGGGCATCCTTGATAAGGGCGAAAAATCAGGTACATTCTCGATAGAGACTCACCAGACACACTTCAAGGTGTCTCTTGAAGATATAAAGGCAAATACCCGCCTCATCGCTTCACACTGCACAACAGCAGCAAACAAATATACTTCCGTACAGAACATGGAGCTTGCTATAAAGGCAGCAAACGGAACTATAGTCGGACCGGGCGAGGTGTTCTCCTTCAACGAAATGACAGGTGATACAACAAACGGCGATATGCACTATTATCCCAATGGCGTTAGCGGCGCATATGTTCCTTCAACAGCTTATTCAAAGGGTGAGATAGTACAGGATTTCGGCGGCGGTATCTGTCAGGCTTCAACAACATTGTATCTCTGTGCGCTCAAGGCTGATATGCAGATACTCCAGAGAAGGGCGCACATGTATGCTTCTTCTTATGCACATTATGGTCTTGATGCGACCATCGACTACGGCAATATCGACATGAAGTTCAAAAACCCGTATGATTATCCGATCTATATCGCTACATACGTGTATGATAACAACTATGACGGCTATGATGAGCTGATGGTTGAGATCTATGGCCCTCTCTCAGAAGAATTTGACGAGATCGTTCCTGTTGGCTGGGTCACAGACGCAGGCAACAAGCGTTTCTCGGCGACAGGCGCAAAGGTATATTTCAAGAACGGCAAGGAGATCAAGAGAGAATATACTCCCGGCGGTTCGTATGACTACAAATATGATACTTACAGTTCGGCATTGGCAAGAATACCTGCCAATCCNNCTTCCTTCGGATTCATACGACTACCACTATGAAGGCTACTACACCGTAATTGCAGATATGCCCGCAGACGTAAACTTTGGTCCTGCTGTATATCCGACATATACGATCCCGACAGTATATTCTCCCGGCGGATGCGGAAGCAGCGCTCCGATAGCATACGGTACTGCTTCTGATGTCCTCAGCAAGGTAAGAAATCAGGGTTCGGATAAAAAGACCGAATCTTCAAAATCCGAACAATCAGGTACTTATGTCAGATTGACCTGAGCTTCACAAGGTGAAATCGGGTGCGGCAGACTGCCGCAGGTCACACGCTAATATGGAGGTCAGTAATTCTTATGGAAGATAATAAAAAGAATGGATCTATGGAAGAAAAGGATGTTGTTTTTGCTTCTGTCCCGGAATCGGAAAATACCGCAGATGTAAAGCCTGATGCTGCTGAAGCAGCCGCATTAAATGGAAATGTTCAGGAAAAGTCCAAAAAGAAAAACATTGTATTTATTACCGCAGCCTGTGCGGCTGCCGCTGTGGTCTGCATCGGAACGGTCGGTGCGCTCATAGCCGTCAATTCAAGCAGGAATTCCGCTGCTTCCGATACCTCTATCAGCGGTCCGGATATGTCGGAAACTTCTGATGCTGCCGGTGATACTTCAAAGGATACGGATGCTTCGTCTGATTCGGATATTTCGGACGGCTCGTCTGCTTCCGATACATCTGATGCTGCATCAAGTGGAGATAAGGATGTCAGCGAGGGTTCTGAACAATCCTCAAAGACGCATGAGTCTTCAACTAAGGAATCAAAGGCGGAGTCAAGCGCTCCGGAGGTAGTTACATTCGGCGAGAATGTATCTGTAGATGATGTTGATATTTCAGGGATGACGTTTACGGAAGCACACGATGCTCTTCAGAAAGTAGTCACAGCCAAGAGGACTCCGGTCTCGATAACCGTGATCTGTGACGGAAACAAAATGACGCTTACGGAAGATGACTTCGTTTATGACTCGGATCTCTCTTCCGTGCTGCTTGATGCTTACCGTATGAGCAGAGGAAAGCAGAATGATTCAGAAAACCTGTATACTCGCATTGACGACCACCTCGACTTTATATTGACCGTAACAATAAATGAGGATTCGATCGTTGATGTGATAGACAAGATAAAGAGTCATTATGATATTCCTGCCGTTAATGCCAGTGTAAAGAGCTTTGACCCGAAAGCCGTTGAAAAGTTCACATACGAGGACGGACGTGACGGAAATGTTGTTGACCGCAGCGAGATCGAAAAAAATGTCCGCAAGATCCTTGAAGAGGACGATATGACAGGTTCGTTTACTCTCAAGCGCAAAAAGTCGAAGTTCAGCGTGACGCTTGCTGATGTAAAGGCCAATACAAAGCTTATTGCTTCTCACTATACAACAGCGGCAAACGTATACAATTCAAATTATAATATGCAGCTTGCTCTCCTTTCTGCAAACGGAACTGTTCTCCAGCCGGGTGAGATATTCTCCTTCAACAAAACTACAGGAGATACAACAAACGGCAATACTCACTATTATCCCGACGGAACAGTCGGCGCTTATCTTAAATCTACCGTTATCGGACAGGGCGGCGTGTATGATTCGGATTACGGCGGAGGTATATGTCAGGCATCAACAACACTTTACAACTGCGCTCTCAAAGCCGGACTTCAGGCTGTGGAACGCTATCCTCATGCTTATCCGTCAATATATGCTGCAAGAGGACTTGATGCAACGATAGATTACGGTTTCCTTGATATGAAATTCAAGAACACCCTGAAATATCCGGTTTATATCGCAACCTATGTCTATGACTATAACGGTGACGGTATGAACGAGCTTATGGTAGAAATGTACGGACCACTCTCTACAGAGTATGACGAGGTAGTTCCTGTAGGCTGGGTATCATCCGCAAACTCTTACGAATTCTTTGGCAAGGGCGCACAGGTCTACTTCAAAAACGGCAAGGAGATCAAGCGTGTATTCCTTCCGGTAAATAATTCCTACAGCTACAAGTATGATACATACTATACCGCATCAAGCATGATACCGGCAGATCCGGAAAACGGCCCTGTAGTATATCCGACCAATACACCTCCGACTGTATATTCACCGGGCGGATGCGGCAGCAGTGCGCCGATACCTTACGGTACAGCAGCGGAATACATCAAGAAGCTGAAAGAAGAAGAGCAGAAACCAAAAGAAGAATCATCCAAACAGGAATCTTCCAAGCAGGAAAGCTCCAAGCAGGA
>DBWG01000080.1:0-698 GCA_002308635.1 Ruminococcaceae bacterium UBA1244
CCGCCCGAAACAACAAGACACAAAAACGGCGGTTCAAGCTCCTTGTGTTCGATATAATTTGCGGCAATATGCGACCTGAGGTGATGAACAGGCACAAGCGGTATGCCTGAGGACATTGAAAGTCCCTTTGCAAAGTTCACTCCCACAAGCAGCGCACCGATAAGTCCCGGCGCATAAGTGACGGCTATTGCATCAATATCCGAAATCGCAAGTCCCGCATCAGTCAGAGCCTTTTTAACAACGGGATTTATGGCTTCGCAGTGACGGCGGGACGCTATCTCCGGAACAACGCCGCCGTAAAGCTTGTGTTCTTCGACCTGAGACGCAACAACGGACGACAGGACTGTTCTTCCGTCCTCAACCACCGCCGCCGCAGTTTCATCGCAGGAGCTTTCTATTGAAAGTATTCTCATTTTTCAGCAATCCTTCTTCCCGAATATTTTTGTCATTATCAGGGCATTTTCCTGAGGATGACGGTAGAAATTCTTTCTCATGCCCATCTCCTCAAAGCCCATTGAGCGGTACAGTGCAATAGCGGCATAGTTTGATTCCCTCACCTCAAGGGAGATGAAATCCGTTCCCATAACATCGGCAGTCAGCGCCGCAATTTTCAGAAGCGCCCTTCCGACACCCTGCCTTCTGTATTCGGGATAAACAGCGATATTATCAACAAAGCAGCTGTCGCTTATCACATTCAC
>DBWG01000080.1:746-5633 GCA_002308635.1 Ruminococcaceae bacterium UBA1244
TTGTCAAGGGATTCCGCAAGGTTTTCATAAGTCCAGGGAGTTGAAAAGCAGGTCTTTTCGAGGTCTGCAACAGCATCAAGGTGCTGTTTTTCCATCTGGGTTATTGTCAGGTTTATCATTGTCATACACCTTCAAAGTGCCGTTATCCATCTTCTTTTTGACGATACGGCAGAACTCGTCAACAGCATCCTCTATTGCTTTTCTGCATCTGCGGTAGGTAACGATATCCGAGCCGTAGGGGTCGGGTATGCCGCCGCCGAGAATATATATTTTTTCCTTCGGAACACCGACAGACATAAGCGTTTCGGCGTGAACAGCAGTCATAACGACAAAGATATCGCAGACTCTCAGGTCTCTCTCCCTGAACGGGCGGGGCACATGGCGGCTGAGGTCAACTCCTATTTCGTTGCACACCGTAACGGCATTTTTAGCGGCGCCGTTTTCATTTATAAAGCCAAGTGCAGCGCTGCTGAAAATGCTGCTGATACCATATTCTCTTGATTTCTGTTCATATATTGCCATAGCCATAGGGCTGCGGCAGGTATTTCCCGTACAAACAAACAAAACGTGTAACATAACTTTTTTCCTCTCTGCGGTGCGTGACCGCACTGGACGACTTAAAACGCTAAAACTTTCATAACGTCCGTCCGCGTCACGACCCTCACGGGTCGCTTTGGCTGTATTCCTTCACGTCCAACCTTTGGTTGAGCTTAGGGATAAACCCCTCCGTCACTTCGTGACACCTCCCCTAAAGGGGAGGCATTTATTAAGCAGGTGCGTGACCGCAGCTTGTTCATTAATTTTAAATCTAAATCCACTCTCCACTATCCACTATCCACTCTCCACTATCCACACTAATTCTTAGCGTCGTACCAGGTTTTGCCGATACCGGCGTCTGCGGTAAGCGTGAGCGAAAGCTCAACGGCGTGTTCCATTTCTTCGCTCAGGAGCTTTGCGGCTTTTTCGGCTTCGTCTTCGGGAGCTTCAACGATAAGCTCATCGTGTACCTGCAGGATGAGCCGTGACCTCATGTTCTCCTTTTTGAGCCTGTCATATACCCTTATCATGGCGATCTTTATGATGTCCGCCGCCGTTCCCTGAATGGGCATATTGCGGGCGACTCTCTCACCAAAGGAACGTACATTCTTGTTGGAATTTTTCAGCTCGGGAAGATATCTTCTTCTGCCGAACATGGTAGTGACATAGCCGTCATTCTTTGCCTGCTCTACAACGTCCTTCATGTATTTGTCTATTCCCGAATAAAGCGAAAGATAGCCTTTTATATAGCTGTCGGCTTCCTTGACGCTGACGCCGATATCCTTTGAGAGCGAAAACGCACCTATGCCGTATACGATGCCGAAATTGACTGCCTTTGCACGGCTCCTGAGGATGGGCGTTACCATATTTTCAGGAACTCCGAACACCTTTGCGGCGGTAGAAGCGTGGATATCCTTTCCGCTCCTGAAAGCTTCTATCATGTTTTTGTCGTTGGCTATGTGTGCGAGCACCCTGAGTTCGATTTGTGAATAGTCAGCGTCAACAAGGAGCCAGCCGTCCTCAGCGCAGAAAAATTTTCTCATCTCCTTGCCCCGCTCGGTGCGGACAGGGATGTTTTGAAGGTTGGGTTCGGTGGAGCTTATCCTGCCGGTACGTGTTTCTGTCTGGTTAAAGCTGGAATGTATCCTTCCGTCCGGTGCGATGACCTTTACAAGACCGTCGCAGTAGGTGGATTTCAGCTTTGAAAGTGCCCTATATTCCAGAATATCGTCAATGACCGGGTGATAGCTCCTCAGCTCTTCAAGCACTTCGGCGTTTGTAGAATATCCGCTCTTTGTCTTTTTCTTTGCGGGCAGTCCGAGAGTTTCAAAAAGTACTGACGCAAGCTGTTTTGGAGAATTGATATTGAACTCCATGCCCGCCTGTTCATATATCTGTAAGCGCAGTCTGTCGATATCCTTTTGCAGTTCTGATCCGTAGCCGATAATGCCGTTTTTGTCGACCCTGAATCCTGTACTCTCCATAGAAGCAAGTACCCTTGCAAGAGGTATTTCTATTTCATCAAGGAGTTTGGTCTGTCCTTTGTCGGATATTTCCTTTTCCAGCTTTTCGGAAAGCGGTATAAAAGCCGCTGTCCGACATTCCTTATCGCATTTGAACGGTGTTACGGCATATTCCTGAACAAGACGTTCGGTGCTGTAGTCTGATGAATTGGGATTGAGCAGATATGCCGCAAGACCGGTATCAAATTCTATATTACAAAAGCCGTCCATGCTTTGTGATGCGGCAAAGACAGTCTTTGAATCATCGGTTATAATTTTTATCGTATTGTCACAAAGGAGCTTTTCGCAGAATACCCCGAAGCCCTGTGTGAACCTGTCAAGCGTCCACACGCTTTCTCCGTCGGATATTTCCATCTCGTATATGCCGTCGCTGTCAGTCCTGCAAAGAAGATATACCGTCCTGTTTCTGAGCCTGTCATAAACGGCATCAAGAGCAGGATTTTCGGCAAAATGCAGTTCCTTTATAACGGCTTCTTCCTTCGGGTTCTCAGGAACGGCGGAAGCCTTCTCTTCGGGTATGAATCTTTTTATAAGTGAAAACAGTTCAAGCTTTGCCATAAAAGCCGCCGCCTCACTATAGTCAGGCTCTTTCACCGCATAGTAAGAAATGTCGGTCTCTATGGGTGCGTCAGTCCTGATAGTTCCCAGCATACGGCTGAGGTAAGCGCTGTCCTTGCCGTCAAGGAGCTTCTTTCTCATGGCGGGCTTTATTTCGGGGGAATCTATATTTTCATAAATGCCGTCAAGACTTCCGAATCTTGCAACAAGTTCGCCGGCGCCCTTCTGACCGATACCCGCAACACCGGGAATACAGTCGGACGTATCGCCCTGAACCGCCTTGATATCAATAAGCTGAGGCGGCGTTACACCGTAGACCTCTTTTATTTTTTCTTCGTCATAGACAGTAACTTCGGGCTTGCCGAATTTTGTTGAAGCAATTCTCACGCTGACGCTGGGTGAAACAAGCTGTAAGCTGTCCCTGTCACCTGTGGCGATTATGCACTCACAGTCGTCCTCTGTGCATTTGTGAGCGAGAGTACCGAGTATATCGTCAGCCTCAAAGCCCTCGCAGGTAACTATCCTGTAGCCTAAAAGTACAAGAAGGTCTTTGAGGGGCTGCAGCTGTGAAGCAAGCTCCTCCGGCATACCCTTGCGGTTTGATTTATATCCGTCATAAGCCTTGTGCCGGAAGGTCGGGGCTTTAAGGTCAAAAGCAACGGCAACGGAATCCGGTCTGCTCTCGCCCAAAAGCTTATGGAGCGTTGTAAGAAATCCATATATCGCATTGGTATACTGACCGTCCTTTGTGGTAAGGGGCTTTACACCGTAGTACGCGCGGTTCAGTATACTGTTTCCGTCAATTACAAGAAGTACCATCTCAGTATCCTTTCATATCATACAGTCTGATTAACAGGGAGGATATTATCCATAACGCCAACATTCTTTCCGTGATGGATATATACTCTCGGCACTCTCTTTCCGACAAGACATACAAGCTCATAGTTGATAGTACCGGTAAGCTCCGCCATCTCATCAAACGACATTGTATTGTCACTTCCGTCACCGATGACTGTCACCTCGTCTCCGGAGCGTACATTCTCTATATCGCTCACGTCAAGCATTAGCTGATCCATACATACCCTGCCGATTATCGGGGCTTTCTTTCCTTTTACTGTCATATAAGCCCTGTTGCCGAGATTTCTTGTATAGCCGTCAGCATAGCCGATCGGTACTGTTGCGATCTTCGTAGGCTGAGCTGTTACAAAAGTCCCGCCGTAGCTGACGGGAGTTCCCGGTTCAACAGTCTTGACCTGAGCGATAACGCTCTTTATCTGCATTGCCGGACGAAGATCAAGCTTTTGCGAAAGCTTTGCGGAAGGTGAAAGTCCATAGAGGATTATACCTGCCCTTACGCAGTTGAAATGCGCCTGTTTGTAGTCGATTATCGCACCGCTGTTTGAGCAGTGTACTATCGGGAATTCAAAACCGTCCTCACGGAGTTTATTGACAGCCGAAGAAAAACAGTCAAACTGTCGGAGAGTTTCTTCCCTGCCCTCGTCGGCTTCATCCGATACGGCAAAATGGGTGAATATTCCCTCGCAGGACAAATTGGAAAATTTGCAGGCTCTTTCTATCTGAGAGACAGAATCCCCGTCACGTTCCTTGTTCTGATACATAAACCCGATACGGCTCATTCCGGTATCAAGCTTGATGTGTATTTTGACATTCACGTCATTTTTTAAGGCTTCATCGGAAAGCTCCTTTGCGTATTCCTCTGAAAAAACCGCCTGACTTATATTGTTATCGGCAAGCTCCTTTGCCATACACGCAGGAGTGAACCCTAAAATAAGAACAGGGAGAGTTATCCCGTTTTCTCTGAGCTGGAGAGCTTCTTCTATGTTTGACACCGCAAAATAACCGGCGCCAAGCTCCTCATAGAGCTTTCCAAGAAAAATAGCTCCGTGACCGTATGCATCAGCTTTTATTACACACATTATTTTTGCATCGGGACTTACAGCTTTTCTTATTTCTTTAAAATTATGTTTAACGGCGTCAATATCAACTTCCGCCCACGTTCTTCTCAAAAAACTGCTCATCACAAAAGACCCCTTTTTTATGAAGATTTTCAGAACAGTATATCAATAACTATAATATTCTATTTTACTCCATCCCATCCGGTCTGTCAACCTGAGCATTACATACAACTTAACACAAATTTGTACTTGACTAAGCCGATATTTTGTTGTATAATTAACTCGTTCGCTGGAATAACTCAGTTGGTAGAGTACCTCACTCGTAATGAGGAAGTCGAGGGTTCAAGTCCCTT
>DBWG01000080.1:5647-6087 GCA_002308635.1 Ruminococcaceae bacterium UBA1244
AAAAAACACAGAAAACAAGCGGCTTTCGGGAATACCTGAGGCCGCTTGTTTTTGTGAATATGTGATTTTGGGGACACTTTGGGGACACTTTCAGGAAAACCGCTGTATTTATCGGATGTTCAGCGGCAGAGATCAGAGCGAGGATGAATTAACTGTCAGCGGCATAAATAGGCGGCTACTCTCTTATATTCGGAGGGTAGCCGCTTTTTTTATGCTCTCTTTTGCTTCAATGATGTGATTGTGTTTCCTAATGAATCAGCAATAGTCCTGTCTGCTTCTTGAATAGCGTGCAAGTACCTATTTGTAGTGCTCAACTGAGAATGTCCGAGCCGGGCGGCAACTTGCTTGATATTGGCACCGTTCAGCAATGAGAGCGTTGCCGATGTATGCCGGAGAGCGTGGAACTTGATGTGTTTCAGCTCATGGCGTTCAAGAAAGTC
>DBWG01000080.1:6129-6416 GCA_002308635.1 Ruminococcaceae bacterium UBA1244
ACAGAGCCGTCATTTTTGATAAACACATAGTTATCCGCTGTGCCGTTCCAGGCCGTACCGAGCCGGAAACGCTTTTCCGTCTGTTCAATATGCAACTGCCGGAGCAACTCAATACAGTATTCGGGAATAGTTACAACACGCTTTTTCTTGTTTTTTGTCCGTTTCGTTTTGGCTTTTTCGCCTTTGAGCTGATAGAGTGATTTTGAAACGGTTATTTCACACTTATCAAAATCAACGTCACTCCATTTCAAGGAAGTCAGCTCACCACGCCGGCAGCCTGTTATAAT
>DBWG01000080.1:6465-8216 GCA_002308635.1 Ruminococcaceae bacterium UBA1244
AAGGGACTTGAACCCTCGACTTCCTCTTTCTGTTCTTCCATTGTGGGGAGCGTGATCTTGCCGCTGTCGGTGGGATTGGAAGGGAGCAGATCCAGGCGATAGGTAGCGGAAAGAACGGATTGTAACACAGCGTAGTACCTTTTTACGCTTGCCGGCTTTAATGCGCCCGTCTTGCCGTCCTGTCGGTATTCTCCGGATGAAAGCATATTGACAAACTTCTGAACGTGCGCCGGGCGTATGTCCTTCAAGCGTAAATGGCCGAGAGCCGGCAGAATATACTTGTCAATTACTCTTGTGTATTCGGCTATTGTGGTAGGTTCAAGTCTGAGCTTTGCACTCTCCATATACTGAGGAATGAAATCAACCAATTTCAAACGGCTGTCAGCGGCGATCTCTCCGCTTAATACCTTTTCCTCAAACTCTACAGCGGCTTTGTTCAGAGCCTTTTCAAGCTGCTTCGGAGTATATGCCCGGTCAGGCTTCCACGTCATAGAGCGTTTTATCCTTTTTCCTTTGACGTCAAAGCCGCATGAAACAATGATCCTGTAGCTGTCGCCTCGCTTTTCAATCGTTGCCATCTGGTTCACCGCCTTTGTTTTCTGCCATAGCGATTTTTGCATAATATTCCTTAATTTCTTTCTGTTTTTCTTCACGTTCTTTTTGCTTTTCATCAATTGACTGAAACTGTTGATTTATCCACAAATTATAGAGATTCTCGTTTATTGTTCCAGAGTTATATAGTGAAAACATTTTTTTCCACTCGGATAAAAATGAAGTTATCAAGTACTCATCTAAGTAAAGTATAGGTACTTCCCAATGGAACTCCGTTCCGTAGTGTTTTGCTTCATCTTCTTCTTGAATAAAAATACTCCATTGCTCCGAATCAGCGAAAATTACTTTTGTGATTTCCGAAAACTGTTTTCTGTTTTTGATATCAGCTAAATCTATTTTTTCTACTGCGATCCCACAAAAGTCCGAAAGCTTAATAAACATTTTTAAAAAATCAGTGGTTTGAAACTTCTCATTAGTGACAATTGATCCGCAAAGCCAATCAAGCGAAATGTGTAAAGCCTGTGCAAGTTTCAGAGCATTATCAAGAGATGGATTTTTTCCTTTTGTTCCGTCAGCACTTTCATAAGCGGAAATAGTTGCAGCGGTAACCCCTGCCACCTTAGATAATTCACCCTGCGTAAGTCCTGCCGCTGTTCTTGCTTCTTTAAGTCTTTTTGCAAAAATAGTATTATCCATATAATACACCTCATTTGATTTATCGTTAAATAGATAATATCATATATTTATATAAATGTCAACAACAACAATTATTTCATCTATATTATAAAATATATAATATGGTTGACTTTTACAAAATTATAGAGTATAATTAAAACAACAACAAATAAAAGGAGGCTTGTTAAATGACAAATATTGAAATCAGAGATCAGGCAAAAGCCCTTAATGTCAAACTGTGGCAAATAGCGGATTGTTTGGGTGTTACCGACAGCACATTCAGCCGCAAACTAAGGAAAGAAATGCCGGAAAACGAGAAAAACCGTATTCTTGAAATCATCGAAAAGCTCAGCAAGCAAAAAGAAACCGCCTGACCTGCGGGAACAAGTCAGACGGTAAGCAAGCACAAACACAGCCACACGAACAAAGCCGCTGTATATATGCTTTCCTTAATCATAGCATATCAGCGGCAGAATGTAAACAAAAATCGAGGTGTAAACATGGAAATCAAGTTTCTAATAAAG
>DBWG01000160.1:0-203 GCA_002308635.1 Ruminococcaceae bacterium UBA1244
GCAGGTATCCGCCGCAGCAGCCGCATAGAGGACGAGATAGAAAAATACAGCATTATCCGTGCCAAAATGGCGATCGAGCGCAGTGATGTCTGTCTGATAATGATAGATGCGACTGTCGGTTTTGCAGAGCAGGATTCAAAGATCGCCGGCCTTGCACATGAATCCGGAAAGGCGTGTATCATCGTTGTCAATAAATGGGATGC
>DBWG01000160.1:247-13528 GCA_002308635.1 Ruminococcaceae bacterium UBA1244
AAGCTCGAAAACGATTTTTCGTTTATGTCATACGCTCCGATGATATTCATATCCGCAAAGACGGGTCAGCGTATCGACAGACTTTTTGAACTTATAAACACCGTGGTCAACTCCGCTGCAATGAGGATATCAACAGGAATGCTCAACGACCTCCTTGCCGATGCGGTCGCAAGGGTCCAGCCTCCGACAGACAAGGGAAAGAGACTGAAAATTCTCTATATGACACAGTCCGGTGTAAAACCGCCGACATTTGTCTGCTTTGTGAATTCGGCTGAGCTGTTCCATTTTTCATATCAGCGCTATCTTGAAAACAGGATCAGGGAGACCTTCGGGATGCAGGGAACTCCGATCCGCTTTGTGATCCGGGAACGCGGCGACAACAAATAACGATCAGACCCGGATGTTTATTACCCTGAAAAACAGAGGTGTATATTTTGGAAGAAATATCAAGCTTTTTTTCTCAGTTTTGGCTCCAGATCATCATTTCCGTGCTGGTGTCCTATCTTATCAGCAGCGTGAACACTTCGATCATCGTGACCAGAATAGTGATGCACAAGGATATCCGTACTATGGGAAGCGGAAATGCAGGATTTACAAACGTGCTGAGATGTGTAGGAAAAGTTCCCGCGACGGTAACTTTTATCGGTGATTTCCTGAAGGGCATAATTTCGATCTCGATAGCCCTGTGTCTTATGATAGGAGTTGACGGGGATAAGTCGGACATTTATCGTGGTTATCTTATGTACATAGCCGGATTTTTTGCTGTGCTGGGACACTCTTTTCCGATCTATTACAAGTTCAAGGGCGGAAAGGGAGTCGTTACAACATTCGCAGTAATGCTTATGACCGATTGGCGCAGTCTTGTTACTGCACTCGTCATATTCTCGATAATATTCTTTTCTACAAAGATCATTTCGCTTTGTGCGCTCATCAATTTTTCGCTGTACGGCTTCTTCGCTTTCGGATGGCGTTATTTTGACTATGAGGGTACAACATCGTTTTTATCCTTTGTGCCTCACCCGTCAATGTCTTTTGTGGTCTTCTCGGCAGTATCGGCATTCCTTATCGGATTCTTGATAATTGCCAGACACAAGGACAACATCAAGAGACTTATGAACGGCACAGAAAAAAAGATCAAGGCAAAAAAATAGTACAAAAAGGCTCCGGTTCTCCAAAAAAGACCCGGACCTTTTGCTTTTTTGGGGCATACTATATAAAGCAGTGAACAAAAATATTGATACAGGGCAGTGACGGACAGAAGAAACAAGCAATAATTCCAAATTTCACAACAAAAACCGCACGGGCTTTTATGTACAAGACAAAAATGCAGAATAACACTTGTAGTTATCATAAAAATGTGTTATACTATCTGGGAATTAAAAATCATGGAGAAAAGGTGAGTACTGTGAATGTAATATTGGAGATCATAGTCATTGGCATAGCTGCGGTTTTCGTTTATTCCGGATTCAGAAGAGGAATTCTGTATATGGCTATAAATCTTGCCGGAACAGTGATCTCTATTGCAGCGGCGGTTTTTCTGTCGTCGGTCTTTGCTCCGGTGATCTATAATTCGTTTATAAAGGACAATGTGATAAGCGGGATAGCCTCTTCAACTGAGGGAATATCCCTTGAAGAACCTGCAAAGGCAGCCGAACAGACTCTTGATTCGGTCTCAGACTTTTCAGGGAATGCTCTTTCATATCTCGGAGTGAATAAGGCATCGCTGACCGAAAAGTTTGCAAAAACTACCTACGGCCTTCCGGAAACAGTTGAAGAGATAATAAGACCCGGCGGGATAAAGGTAGTTGCCTGTGTTATGACGGTGATAATATTCATTATTCTTATGGTAATATCGGCATTCATAGCAAACAAATTTACAAAGGATATCAATAAGACTATCCTCGGCATCCCAAACAAGCTTGCGGGTGCTGCCGTTGGTTTCGTACAGGCCGTGCTTATCGTAATGATACTTGATGTCATACTGTTCTTCGTTATGATGCTTGTCTCTCAGTCAGGCTATGACGGACTTAATGAAAGTATGAATAATACGATCTTCTTCAAGCTGCTGACTGCGTACAATATACCGGACAGATTGTTGACTCTGTTTTCGTCACTGTAAGTGCTTTACGATTGGAAGGAGAGTTTGTTTCAGACAATGAGTCGATCTTTAAAAAAGGCCGTGAATGTCCCGAATACTCTCACGGCTTTGAGAATAGTCCTTATATGGCCGCTTGTTGTGTTTCTGCTGAATGACAATTATCTGATGGCGGGTGTGGTTGTGCTTGCGTCTGCTGTCACGGATATGTTTGACGGCCTCATTGCCAGAAAATTTAACCAGATAACAGACATAGGAAAGGTGCTTGACCCGATCGCCGACAAGCTGACGCTGATGGCAGTCGTGATCTGTGTCAATCTGATATATCCTGACATAAGGCCGTTTGTGCTTGTTTTGTTTACTAAGGAACTGATGATGCTTTTTGGCGGAGCGTTTTTGCTGAGAGTGAAGATAAAGCCTCCTGCGGCAAGGTGGTTCGGAAAGGTCTCCACAGTTGTGTTCTACACCTCCGTTACTGTCCTGATACTTCTGAAGGCGATATGGGGATATACCGACCAGACGCTCACAACAGTGCTTCTTTCGATAACAACAGCTTCGATGCTGTTTTCACTTGTCAGATATACTGTAATGTTTATGGGGCTTGTCCGTGAAAAGGACGAAGAGAGAAAGATGGAAGAAAAACTGAAGGATCGGAATTCGCAAAACTCCGATGAATGATCGTATGTATCTTAAATTATTTATCAAAGGAAAAGAAAGGGGATATACAAATGGATCTTTGCTGTAAATGTAATAAAAGACCGGCTGTTGTTTTTGTAACAAATACTTCCAATTCATCTGATACAAAGGGCTATTGCCTGACCTGTGCAAAGGAGCTTGGCATCCAGCCTGTTAACGACCTGATGGAAAAGATGGGGATATCTGATGAGGACCTCGAAATGATGCAGGACCAGATGGGAGAACTGATGGAGTCGGGACTGTCGAGCGATGACCTGAGCCAGCTCCTTGATCCCGGAAACGGGGAAAATCCGGAAGAAACAAACGAAGAAGACGATGAGGATTTCAGCAGAGGCGGAGCGCCTGCATTCCCGCCGTTTTTCAAGAACCTTTTCAGCGGAGGCAAGGAAAAACAAAAATCAGCACCTGATGAAAAAGGCCGCAGGGACGAATCAAGACCGCAGAAAAAACGCAAGCGCAAACACCTTGATACCTACTGCACTGACCTCACAGGAAAGGCAAGGGAAGGAAAGCTTGACAGGATAGTCGGCAGAGAAAAGGAACTCGACAGAGTGATACAGATACTCAGCCGCCGTACAAAGAACAATCCCTGTCTTATCGGTGAACCCGGCGTCGGAAAGACCGCTATTGCAGAAGGACTTGCGCTCAGGATCGCCGCAGGAAATGTGCCTCTGAGACTCCAGAAAAAGGAAATACACCTTCTTGACCTTACCTCTCTTGTTGCAGGAACACAGTTCAGAGGACAGTTTGAGAGCCGTATAAAGGGACTTATCGAAGAGGTAAAGGCTGACGGTAATGTGATTCTCTTTATTGATGAGGTACACAGTCTTGTCGGTGCGGGCGAGTCGGAAGGCTCGATGAATGCCGCAAATATTATGAAGCCGGCACTTTCGAGAGGCGAGATACAGGTCATCGGTGCGACTACCTTCAACGAATACAGAAAATATATCGAAAAGGATGCGGCTCTTGAAAGACGTTTCCAGCCGGTCACGGTTGCAGAACCTTCAATTTCCGACACTATAGAGGTCATTCTCGGTATAAAGTCATACTATGAAGATTACCACCGTGTGAAAATGTCGGATGATATCGTCCGCAAGACGGTAGTTCTTTCCGAAAGATATATAACTGACCGCTTCCTTCCTGACAAGGCGATAGACCTGCTCGATGAGTCCTGCACCCATGCTGCTCTTAGGAACAAGGAGCTTGAGCAGTATGACAGGGATAACGCAAAGCTTGAGGAACTCAAGAAAAACGAAGAGTCTCTTGCCTCCGAAACCGAGATCGACTATGAAAAGCTTGCAACTGTAAGATATGATATAGCCAAGCTCGAAAAGGAACTCTCTGAGATCGACGAGAGCAAGCTTACCGCTGAAGTCTCAGAAGAGGATATTGCCCATGTTATTGAGCTTTGGACGGGCATTCCGGCTTCAAAGGTACAGGAGAATGAGCTTAATAAGCTTGCCGACCTTGAAGAAAAACTCAGAAGCAAGGTAATAGGTCAGGATGAAGCAGTAAAGGCTCTTGCTTCTGCCGTAAAGCGCAGCAGAGTACAGATCAGTCCACGCCGCAGACCTGCATCATTCATATTTGTCGGACCTACCGGTGTCGGAAAGACCGAGCTTGTAAAGGTTCTCTCAACAGAGCTGTTCAATACTCCCGAAACGCTTATCAGACTTGATATGTCTGAGTTTATGGAGAAACATTCCGTTTCAAAGATCATTGGTTCACCTCCGGGATATGTCGGCTACGAAGAGGCAGGTCAGGTTACAGAAAAGGTAAGGCGCCGTCCTTATTCTGTCCTGCTCTTTGATGAGATAGAAAAAGCTCATCCCGATGTACTTAATATCCTGCTCCAGATACTTGACGAAGGCGTTCTGACTGACGCTCAAGGCAGAAAGGTCAATTTCAGCAATACTGTTATCGTTATGACCTCAAATGCCGGCAGTGAGCGCAAGGAAAATGCTCTCGGCTTTGCAAAGACCGAAGCGGAAGCAACAGCCGAAAAGGTGCGCAAGGCACTTTCGGAATTCCTCCGTCCCGAATTCCTGAGCAGACTTGACGAGATAATAATTTTCAGACATCTTACGGAAGAAGACTTTGTTGCTATTTCCGCACTGATGCTTGATGAATATGTTGGTACTCTCAAAGAAAAGGGAATACGCTTTACGTATGATGACAGCTCACGTATGTGGCTCGCAAAGAAGGCATACGGCGGAAAGAGCGGTGCAAGAGACCTGAGAAATCTCATCCGCAAGGAAGTTGAGGACAAGATCGCTGAGGCGATCGTAAACAGCAGAACAGGCATGCTTTCGGCAATAGACCTCTCTGCCGATGATAACGGTATAAAACTTGAAGTATTTTAACAGATGAAAAACACTCCTTTAGTGTAAGCTTATCTGTAAAAAAATGGCAGGGTATTCGCACTCAACGAATACCCTGTTGATTTTTATTTTAAAAATATAAGACTGATGTAAGGCTAAAACCCAAAGAACTCCTTTAGTCCCTTGCAGTTTTTCAGATACTCAGCGGTAAAGCCGTAATGTCCGGCTTTTGCAACAGTGAGCAGTTGTTCAAGAAATTCGTCATAGGGGAGAGCAAGGTATTCTTCCGGTATTTCAGCGTGTATGGTGCCGCCGTCGTTATGACCGCCGCCCCACCACCAGTTTTCTTCGAGAGCCGCCTCGTAGGTCCCGTCGTCCTTTTTGACGAATCCATAGTAGGATACCCATTCTTTCATTCCTTCCGGAGTTTTTTCGCCTTCATAATGCGGCGCATCAAATCTTTCTTCGGAATAACCCTTAGATCCTTTTCTTGCGGACTTATTATACACAACAAAATGCTCGATATCCCTGGGAACTCTTACAATTCTGATATGATCGTGCTGATAGATCAGCTTTTTCGTTCCGGCAACACGGTTTTCTTCGGTCATAAGCTCTTCTATCGGACGAAACGGCGTATTCTTTTCATGGTCTCTCAGATATTTGTCCGGGACCTTTCCTTTGTAGACGCTGGGATAGCCGACATAATAGGAATACTCCTTTGCCTTGTCGTCACGGTAATAGACCGCTATGCAGGAATTGTCATAATAAATCGAATAATGTTCCATAGTCTTTCACCTTCATTTCATTTTATTTCTGAGAGAAACAGCGATCTTTGCAAAGCTGATTCTGACCGGCACACTGTCATCCGGTGGAGAGTCTGCGGTACACACTGCGAATTTATAGCCTTCGTCAGCATTGTACTCCTTGAAGTAATAGTTTCTGCCGTCAACGTTCTGCTTTACGTCTATGCCGTCACTGCGCAGATCAATGCAGAAATCATCCAAATTCAGCTCAAAACCCAGTCCGGTAACCTTCATAAAGCTTTCTTTCAAAGTCCAGTAGCGGAAAAACAGATCGTTTCTGCTTGTGCGGTCGGGACAGGCTGAGATCGCCTCGTACTCCTCGTGAAAAAAGAAACGGGCGGCGATCTGCATATCAATATCCGTTATCTGTTCAACGTCACAGCCGACATCCTTATCCGACACGGCGCAGAATACCATATTGCCGGAATGTGAGAGATTGAACCGGACACTGCTGTTTTTAAGGCATGGTTTCTGATTCTGAACGTATATTATCTCTTTGTCGGAAACACCCTCAAGAGTCAACGCATAATCAAGCAGGACACCTGCACCGAGGGACAGGCGTTTATCCTTCGGGAACACCATTTTGTCGATCTTGTCCCTGCGGTATTGCGGCATAACGGCATACAAAGAGCAGAACAGCATATTGTTTTCAAGCTCGTCAGTGCAGGCAATGTAAGTTTTTAGCATAGCGGTTTCTTCCTTAGAAAGTTTTGTGGTCTGTTTGCTATTGTTCCGCAAAAAAACTAAAGGCAAAAAGCCTTAGCTTTCTGCCTTTTCCGAAATCGAGGTGACAGGATTTGAACCTGCGGCCTCTACGTCCCGAACGTAGCGCTCCACCAAACTGAGCTACACCTCGTTTTTTAAAGCCTTGAATTTACATTCAAGGCTTTTTTGTGGCTGGGGAATAGGGATTCGAACNNGAACCCCAACAAACAGAGTCAGAGTCTGTCGTGCTACCGTTACACAATTCCCCAATATGAATTTGTGTTCCTCACAACATTGACTATTATACTACTGGTCTGTCTGTTTGTCAATAGTTTTTTAAAAACTTTTTTAAAAAATTTCAAAAAAATTTTTGCTAAAAAAGGTGCAGGCTCTCTGAGATATTTCAGAGAGCCTGCACCTCAAAATGTATTATAGCTTAGGGATAATCGATCATTCGGTATAGTCTGACCATGAGCCTTCGGGATAGATATACTTTGTCTTATCAAGTTTTCCGACACCCTGTTTGGGTTCAACAGACATATCGATCTTAAAGATCTTTCCGGAGCAGGTCTTGTTTGAGAAAGCAAGGTCCTTGGTCTGATATGCAAGAACGCCCTTTGCAACGTCTGCGTCCTTAACGCCGGAACTGAAAATTATACTTCCTACATGGAGAGGTACAGGGAATCTGTAGATATCTGTTCCTTCGATCTGTTCCATTTCAAATCCGGGCCACTCGCTGTACTTTTTATCAAATACTTCACCTGTGATCTTGTTTACAGGCATACCGTTCCATACATAAGCATAGACCTTTTCCCATTTTGTTTCGCTGTTGTCATAGAAGATATAGTTTTTGATGTTGTCGGGTCTTGTATCGTTTTCGATCTCATCGCTCTGGTCAGAAAAGCTGGGGTCAAGAGCAGGATGCTGTTTTGACTTGTCGATATATTCAACTGTTTCGCCTGACTTTACAGCTGCAAGTTTCTGTGTGAACATAGCTTCAAGGAACTGAGGATAAATAGCGCTCCAGCTTATAACCTCGTGTTTGCCGGGTTCATATTTACAGAATACAAGCTTGTCCTTTGGATAGCCCATCTGGATGAGACCGTTATTCATAAGCTCAGAAACTGCACCGTTGTCATCATAATAGCTTCCGTCATACATAAAGATGAAAGGAAGGTTTTCCTGCTTTAATTTCTGCTGGAGATACTTGCTCCAAAGCTCACCCATGTCGATGCTGAAGGTTGAAGACAGTGCGCCGACAGTACCGAAGGTCTCAGGGTGTTCAAGACCGATATAGAATGAAGCAAGTCCGCCGAGTGAAGCGCCGCAGATGCCCCTGTGAGCTGCGTCAGTATATACGTTGTAATTTTCCTCTACATAAGGAACGACTGTATCCGCAAGAAAATCTCCGAATTCCTTGCACAGGAATCTTGAATTGGCTTTTTCCTTGACCTCATCCGAGAAACCGAGGTCGGGGATAAGCTCGTCGTCACGTCCGAATGATTCGTCAGCTGCACCAATTGTCTCAACGCAGACGAGTATAGCCTTGTTGTCGGTAACATCCATCATCGAGGTTGCGTGCTGAGCAACGCTCCAGCTTCTGTTGTTGCCGGGGTCGAGTTCTGCGTTGATAACTGTCTGACCGTCAAGCATACAGATCACGGAATACTTTACATCAGAAGCGGCATCATAGTCTTTCGGAGTCCAGATATGTACGTTCTTGTCATAGCCGTGGAATTTAAGTACAGCCGTTGTGTATTCAGGAGTTTCGATATAATCCTGATCCTTTGTGCAGGGGAGAAGCTCTCTCTCACACTGATACCACGCTTCAATGAAGGTGTTGAAGGTGAAGTCCCTTGTTTCTTTGCCGTCAAATTTAAGATGGAACATATTGTAGGCAGTGGGATCGCCCTGACAGGTAAAGATAAAGCAGGTGTCGTCTTCACCGGTTTTAGTCATCTTGACCTCTTCGGTCTTGCTGTTCTGAGTATTGAAGAATACCGCAGTCATCTCATCGTGTTTGTCGGCGTCACGGATAGTCAGCGTATAGCTGTTTTCTGACGGAGTGCTGCTCTGTTCGTCCTTGCTGTCCTCAGAAGCCTTGCTTGGTTCGGCAGTGCTTTCATCGGTGCTTGTTTCTTCTTTGCTTTTTTCAGACTGAGTGCTTTGTGCAGCGGGAGTGCTGCTGCTGTCCTTGCTGTCATCGCTGCCGCATCCGGCCATGACGGAAAGACACATAACTGTTGACAAGAGACCTGCTAAAATACATTTTGCTTTCATTGTAGTTCCTCCTTGATATTTTGTGTTTTGGTTTTGCTCTGTTGTTTATCTTGATTATATGATAATACATATATCTGAAGTTTATCTGAAGTATATATGAAGTTTAAATGAATTATTAATAAATTTTAAAAAGAATCCCGCCTTTTTCACTCTGAGCAAAAAGGGCGGGGCATTTCGTCAGTTTTCAATTGTTCCGCAGTAAGGTTCGATTTCTTTGAGAGGAGGTATTTCCGAGAGAGAATCGTCTATCGGCAGATCAAGACTTCCGGTGATCTTTCCGCTGAGGATGAGATCACCGTATTTGCCGATTTCGGGAAGGAGTGTTTTTTCGTCATAATAGCCGTTTACGGTGTAGATATTTCCTCCCAAAAGACCGCTGTTGTCAAAGAACAGCACAGTCATCATCGTGTCTGAAACAAACTCTCTGTATACGGCGTGTTTGCCTTCATAATTGCAAATACCGCATTGGAGGTCTTTTCCGAAAGCATTTTCAAGATCAAACCCATTGAGAACATTTTTGCAGTCATCTTCTGATATTGCACTACAGGAATTCTTATTTTTTTCGGCAGAATAATACTTGCCGTCCGCACTGTAGAGTGTCTGGTCATAGAGCGTTCTGTCATTTGAGGCTGCATAGACACGATAATAAGCAACGCCGTTTGAATTTTGCTTTTCAAGACTCAGAACGGAACGATTTTTTTCTTTTCCGTCATTCATTGTAATAGAGAGATTCCAGTGGCTGTCAGTCTGCTTCAAAAAACTATAGAAGTCCGATTTTTTGTAATCGTCTTCCGAAGCAGGCATTTTGTAGACCAGACCGACAAAATCTATATATGTACCTGAGAATTCGCCGCTGCCGGAAGTTTCCGCACTGTTATCGCTGATCTGCTGTTCGTTTGTACCGTTCATGTAAGGGTCGAAATCCTTGAGCATAACAGCGCCGAGAACGCCTTCCTCACAGCACTCATAGATGAAGGAAATATTATCATATCCGTTATAGCAGACCGAACCCTTGCGGACATAACCCTGTTCCTCAAGCTCTGTCAGGACATTCATAACGATCTGGTATCTTCTTTCAATATCGCCGTTTTCATATTCATCTGATTTTGTGACGGACGATATTTTGTCTTCAACGACTCCCATTCTTTTGATCCATTCGTCATCGGAATTTTCAGCGGAGACATCGGACGTGCTGTCCTTTTCGTCAAGCGAAGCTCTCTCGGTGACACCGCTGACAGAGGACTGTGAGCTGATCTCAGGAACACCGGCGGTTTTTGAGTTATCCTCGCCGCAGCCGGAAAATGCAAGCAGGAGCGCTCCGCAGAGAGCGGCGGCAACAAAGCGTTTTATATTATTTGTCTTCATAACGAACACCCTTTCTCATCCTGATAATACCATTCTGCAATAATAATAATTCAGGGCTGTAAAGGTTACATATTTTTTAAAAAATTCTTAATCATCAATGGCTTCAAGGAGAAAGCTGACAGGGCGGAAACCGTCGTTGCACGATATCATTGCAGAACGGGGATTTTTCATCCAGCCGTCATAGAAATTTTCCGCACCGTGAGAAAGCGCCATCACGAATGCCGACATGGAATCCCATGCACTCGCACAAAGACCTTCGGGACGGTTCATTCCGTCAGATATAAACACAGCGCCTTCTTCGATATCGCAGGCGTGTTCGATAGGATTTTCATATTTTTCTATCAGATCGGTGAACAGACTTTTTTTCATTACTGTTATTTTCACATTTTTCATGGTGTCATCCCTCTTTTCTGCCATTATTATATCACACTATGTATCATGGTACAATAACTTTGGTCTGCGGGTTATGGACAAAAATCAGATAATATGCTACCATAAAGAGAAGATCGGAGTAAAAGGGGAATCTGATAATGAAATTAAAAAAAAGGATAATATTTTTGAATGTGAGCATACTCATGCTTGTGATGTTCAGTGTGATCTATACAGTATCTGTAGGAAAGAATTATACACTGCATACAGGAACGGCTGTTTCTGAAAGCAGTATTCCCGAAGCGAATGTTACGTTTGAAAATGACGGGATAGTAAAGCTTGACAGGCTGCGCATAGAAAACGGCGAATTGGCTGCGGATATTTCTTCTCTTGAAAAGGGAAAAACCAAGGTCACGATGAGTTTTGAAGATCAGAACGGAAATAAAGTAAAACAGGTCTATGATCTCAAGGTCAACAACATGGGGACTGTTTTTGACAGAACAGGAGGAAAAATAGTCTTCAGCGGTTTCAGGGTAATAGTTCATGCTGTTATCGGAGAATTGTTTTTATACCTTGTGTTTATGCTGTGGATGTATTTTGACTACCGGAAAAAGGGTGATTTTTCATATCAGATGGTAGCCTGCGGCGGCATCAGTATTTATATAGCTATCCTGTTATCTTATGTCATTTATTATGTTTTAAACAATGAGATGGATTCTTTTTCATTTTTCCTGTCGCTGGTATCAAGAGCGGGGATGGTAATGCTTGTTTTGCTGACGCCGCTCATGTTTTTGCTTTCGATACTCCTTGCGGTAAGCAATATATGGCTGATGAGGAACGAAGGATACCGGCCTATGAATGCTCTGGGAATAGTTTTTGCAGTGATATGGTTTATCGGGACGATGCTGACGGTCGGTATGTACTTTATGCCGGTAGTGGTCACGAACCGTCCGATCAGGATAATAAACCTTCACCTTATTTATCTTGCGGTATATATGGAGTGTATGTTTATTTCCACAGTAGCCTGTTCATTTCTTGCAACAAAGTTCAGACCGCCGTTTGACCGTGATTTTATTATCATTCTGGGCTGTGCCATAAGAAAGGACGGCACTCCGACACCGCTTCTTAAAGGCCGTGCCGACAGTGCTTTGGCATTTGAGAAGGAACAATATGAAAAGACCGGAAAACACGCTGTATTTGTACCTTCCGGAGGTCAGGGTTCGGATGAAGTCATCTCCGAAGGCGAGTCGATGGAAAACTATCTCATAGGTGAGGGTATCCCGAAGGAACGCATAGCCCGTGAGGACAAAAGCGTAAATACATATCAGAATATGAAGTTCTCAAAGAAGGTTATAGATGGATTTTCCGATGTTCAGGACAAGAAGGTCGCCTTTGCAACAACGAACTATCATGTTTTCAGGGGTTATATTCTGTCAAAGAAAAACGGCTTTGACGCAAAGGGAATCTCTGCAAAAACAAAAGAATATTTTTTTCCGAATGCTTTTCTCCGTGAATTCATAGGACTTATGGTCGACCAAAAATGGAAACATATAATTTTTATTGTTCTTGTGCTGCTTGGATTCTTACAGATAGGACTTATCGCAGGAACATAAAGTATCTCCCGCCAAAGCTCTGGCGGGAGATACTTGTTAATAAACAATAAAAATTTCAAAACCTGTTGCGAAATAAATGATAAACATTTATAATGGTATCAAAAGCCATGTAAAGGAGAGTTGTTTATGCTGAAGGATTTCGAGACCAAAAAGAAGGAAGACAGTGATGCCCTGAATACCGAGATAAGGCAGCTCCAGTCAAAGCTTTTAGGACAGCAGCAGCTTCTTATGAAGGCGAAGATACCCGTCATCGTTATGATAGAAGGCTGGGCGGCTTCCGGAAAGGGAACGCTCATAAAGGAGCTTATCAGCGAGCTTGACCCGAGATTCTACAAGGTAGTATCACCGTCAGTTCTGCCCGAAGCGCAGGAGAGATACCCGTTTTTGTACCAATACATGAGTGCAGTACCGGTAAACGGCAAGGTGACGTTTCTTGATTCCGGCTGGATGGAAAACGCAGTGCGCAAGTATCTCAGGCACGAGATCACAAAGACGGATTATCAGAACCGCATACGTCAGGTGAACGAGTTTGAAAGACAGCTCCGTGACGGCGGATATATGATCCTTAAAATTTTCCTGCACATCAGCAAGAAAAAGCAATATGACAGGCTTTATGACCTTGCGGAAGATCCGAGTACGGAATGGCGTGTGAGCCGTGAGGATCTTATGCAGCACAAGGAATACAAGCGTTTTCTTGAAGCCTATGACGACTTTATCGAAAAGACCGGAAATACCATAGGCTGGCATGTTCTTGACGGCGGCCGCCACCAGACAGCGGTAAGGGATGCCCTGAAGCTTATGACCACAAAAATTGACCGTGCCGTTGAAGAGGGCAGACATGAAGGTACGCCGTTTGAAGAGGAATTCCCGCTCAAAGAAATGCCGCTGTTGTCTGAGGTCGATCTTTCACCGACAATAGACGATGACGAATACAAAAAGACGCTCAAAAAATTACAGTTACGGCTGAACGAGCTTCACAATATCATCTACCGCAAAAAGATACCCGTAATTCTCTGCTATGAGGGCTGGGATGC
>DBWG01000061.1 GCA_002308635.1 Ruminococcaceae bacterium UBA1244
GAAATGCGTGTCATTCGCCTTATAACTGAATCTGTAAAGCCTTCTGTTCTTTTTGAAAGTGTTGGCATAGTATCTGCCTCCGATTATCAGATTTATTAAGGCTGTCCGAAAACCGTTTATTATTCGGACAGCCCCATCTATTATAGCGAAATCAGATGTTATAATCAAGATTTCTTTCGTCAATTACTCTCTTTGACTTATGCTCGGAGCGTGTGTTCAGTCCGCCGTCGGGATGAACAACCACTCTTGCAGGCTTGACGCCGATACGGGCTTTGAGCGCTGCAGATACCTCTGCTGCGACCTCATCATCAGACTTCGGATTATCGGCAGACTTTTCGATCTCAACTGCATACTTGTTGGTGAAGTCTTTTTCAAAGATACGGATGAGATATTCACCTGTAATGCCCTTATGCTCACGTACAACAGCTTCGATATCGCTGGGAAATACATTGACAGCCGAAACGATAAACATATCGTCCTTCCTGCCGAGAATATGTATTCTTCCGTGAGTTCTTCCGCAGGAGCATTTTGTGGTGTCAATGCGTCCGATATCACCTGTGCGGAAACGAATGAGCGGACGGGCGTGTTTTCGGAGAGTGGTAAATACCAGTTCGCCTACCTGACCGGGTTCAAGTACCTCACCTGTGTGGAGGTCAACGGTTTCAACAAGGATATGGTTCTCGGCAATATGAAGTCCGTCCTTGGCTTCGCACATTGCGGCGCAGGCTCCGAATATATCTGACAATCCGTAGAAGTCATAAACCTCAGCACCCCAGATATCCTCTATTGCTTTTCTTGTTGCTTCAATAGAACCTCCCAGCTCACCGGCAACGATGATCTTCTTGATATTCAGGTCTTTCTTCGGATCAATGCCGCTTTTGAGTGCCTTTTCACCAAGCTGCCATGCGTATGACGGTGAAGTCCAGATAACAGTAGGCTTATAGGTTTTCAGTACGAAAAGCAGTCTTTCGCTCGGGAGTGTACCTCCCCAGATGCACAGTGCGCCGAGATTCTGTGCGCCGATAACATCAGGACCGCCTACATACAGCGAGAAGTTCAGTGCATGGACATATCTGTCATTCGGACGCATTCCGATCTGCCAGAACCAGCGGCTTTCTGTATCCTGAAATTCATCGAAATCCTTCTTTGTGAAAGGGCTCATTGTAGGAACGCCTGTTGAACCTGACGAAGTGGAAATGAATACAACATCCTCTTCCGGTACGGCTGCAAGTTCACCAAGAAACGAACCTACACCCTGAGTATCTCTCTGTGTGGTCTTGTTGATGAAGGGGAATTTCTGAATATCCTTTAATGTCTTGATATCCTCAGGTTTAACTCCTGCCTCATCAAAGGAACGCTTGTAATAGGGCGCATTATCGTATGCGAATTTTACGATTTCCTGAAGGTCTGCAAGCTGTCTTTTTTCAAGTTCTTCACGGGGAAGTGTTTCAAGTTCCTCGTCCCAATATTTGTTGTTGATATCTCTGCTCATTTCGATTACTCCTTCTTCACTTAAAATTCTTTTTTATATATTCCCATTTTGCGTCACGGGATTGCCTGATGATTTCTATATCTTCATCCGTCAGATGTCTGAAACGGCTCTGTTTTTTGAGGTAGCTTTCAACACTCGAAAACTCCTTTGGCTCGTGGTTCAGCGTAAAGNNGCCGTTTTCATATTCGGCAAGATACCATAATCCGCAGTCAACCACCTCTTTGGCGATATCTACCGTTTCATCTGTCTTTATACCCCAGCCCGTGGGACATGGAGCTAAAATATGAATGTATTTTGTGCCTTTAATGTCCTTTGCCTTCTCCACCTTACGCATGAAGTCATTAAGATAACCGACGCTTGCGGTTGCCGCATAAGGTATTCCGTGAGCAGCTACGATCTCAAACATATTCTTTTTCTGTCTGAGATTGCCGTGTATGTTTTTTCCTGCCGGCGTTGTGGTAGTTTTCGCTCCAAAGGGTGTCAGCGAACTTTTCTGTATGCCTGTGTTCATATAGGCTTCATTATCGTAACAGATATAAAGGATATCGTCGTTTCTGTCTATTGCTCCGGACAGTGCCTGCAAACCGATATCCGCCGTTCCTCCGTCTCCGGCAAAGCCTACAGCGTGGAAATCTGTTATTCCCTGTGCTTTCAGTCCTGCCTGAACGCCGGTAAGCATGGATGCTGTTCCTGCAAAGGTTGAGATAATGGCGTTGTTTCCGAAGCATAGCTGCGGAAAATTGAATCCAACCGCCGACATACATCCTGCCGGCAAAACAGCTATTGCATTTTCGCCTAAGACCTTTAATGCGATCCTGACAGCAAGACTGCCTCCGCAGCCTGCACACGCTTTATGTCCGTAGAAAAATTCTGTTTCATTCAGTGTTTTGGCTGTTACTGCCATTTATCTCACCTCCACTCCCAAAAATCTGACGATTGATTTTTTCTCTTTCAGTTCTTCAAAAATGTTTTCGATCTCCTGCGGAGAAATGTTCTTTCCGCCGAGACCGCCGATATAATTTGATGTCGGTATGTTTATTCCCGCCTTTTGCAAAGCGGAATTTACATTCGTATATACTGTGCCTTCATTTCCGAAGGAAATATCCTTTTCCAGTACAGCGACTGACTTTGCATTTTTAACGACCTGTGCGATCTCTTCATTCGGGAAAGGACGCATATATCTTATCCTCAATAGACCTACCTTTTCACCCTGCTCTCTGAGCTTATCCACTATCTCACGGACAAGTCCGGAAATGCTTCCCAAAGTGATAAGTATATAATCAGAATCTTCCGTTTTATAGCTTTCTGTAAGACCCGTATAATGTCTGCCGAAAATGCTTTCAAACTTACTTTCGGCTTCATCAACAACGTCTCTGACATTCAGTAAGCCTAAATGCTCTTTGTATTTAAAGAATGTATTTGTGTCGGGACCTGCGGAAAAACCGAGGTTTTTCGGATTACTGAGTGACATTTTGTTATCCGTTTCAAAGGGCGGTAAATATTCATCTGCCTGCTCCTGTGTCGGAACATCCACTACTTCATAGGTGTGAGTAAGTACAAAGCCGTCAAGGTTTGCCATAAATGGGGTACTAACTTTCTTATGCTCAGCTATGTAAAAGCTCATAAGGGCAAGGTCAAGTGCTTCTTGTGCGTTTTCGGCATAGGCTTGTATCCATCCGCTGTCAAGCTGGGAAAGGGAATCTCTCTGATCGCCGTAAATATTCCATGGCAATGCTGTTGAGCGGTTGGCGTTCATCATAACGATAGGAAACCTGCCGCCTGCCGCATAGGGCAGACCTTCCGCCATGTACAGCAATCCTTGTGATGAAGTCGCAGTAAAGGCTCTTGCACCGACAGATGAAGCACCCATCGCACAGGACAGTGCAGAATGTTCGCTTTCTACATGTATGAATTCGGCTTTCAGACTGCCGTCCTCAACAAACTCAGAAAGCTTTTCTACAACAATAGTCTGAGGTGTGATAGGATAGGCGGAAATGACCTGCGGCCTTGCAAGCCTGACACCGTATGCAAAGGCCTCGTTGCCTGATAAAAACTCTCTTGCCATTACTTTTCCGCCTCCAATCTTATTGCGCCGAGTCTGCAAATCTTTTTACAGATACCGCAGCCCTTGCAGAAATCATAATCTATCTGAACTTTGCCGTCCTTTTTGGAAACAACTCCGTCCGGACAGTAAAGGTAACAATTCAAACAGCCGACACATTTTTCTGTGTCTATCACAGGTCTGACATTTCGCCAGCCTGCATTTTTTGTCACTAAATAGCCGGCTTCGTATGAGGTGGTATCGGGAATATCCTCAAAGCCTGTGGGAACTTTTTCTCTCAGATACGGCTTCATTTTAATGCCTCCTCATAAGCCGCCCTGACGGCGGCTATATTTTTTTCGTGAAGTCTCGGCGGCATTGTCTGACGGACGGCTTCTGTAAGCTCATCAAGGGAAATGAATCCCGAAACGGCAGCCAATGCGCCAAGCAGTATGGTATTCGTGATCGGCAGACCAAGATGTTTTTCTGCGATGCTGTCGCCGTCAATGGCGATAACTCTTTCATTATCAATTTTTGCTTTGGTATTGAGAAGTATTTTTCCGTCAGGCTTCAGCTCATTCAATGCCTGTTCGCTGAAAAGTGTATCATCAAGAAAGATACTGTAATCAGCTTTTGCAATCTCGCTGCGGTTGACTATCGGTTTTTCGTCAAGCTTTGTAAAAGCTCTGATCGGTGCGCCTCTGCGCTCAGGTCCGAATGACGGAAAAGCAATGACAAAGGTGTTTTCTCTGAGAGAATATGCTTCTCCAAGAAGTCTTGCGGCAGTGAAGGCACCCTGACCTCCACGTCCGTGCCAGATTATTTCTTTCATACTGTACCTCCGTTATTGCTTCCAGCGAAGCAGGAATTTCTGTATCCTGTTGAATATAAACGAAATGAATACGATCACGATACCTACAACTATCAGTCCGACTATCGTTCTGGTATAATCTCCGAAATCGGAGTAATTCTTTATGTAATAGCCGAGACCGCTCTGCGCTCCGACCATCTCGGCAGATGTGAGCAAAACAAAAGAAACTGTAAGTCCCTGATTGCAGCCGATGAATATCTGCTGGAGAGATGCCGGAAGGATGACCGAAAACAGCATTGTGAACTTATTTACATTAAGCACCTTTGCGGAATCTATGGTCTTTTTTTCAACATTCATAACACCGCTCATCGTTCCGCCGAGAACCGGCCAGAATGTCGCAAGAAAAATAACGAATACCGATACGCTGCGGAAGGTAGGCAAAAGTGCTATTCCGTATGGTATATATACGATAGGCGGTATTGCGCCCAAAAACTTTGATATGTAAGTTGCCGCACTGCCAAGTCTTGCGCTCCAGCCAAGAAAAAGTCCGAGAGGTATTGCAGCGGCAATTGCTAACAGATATCCCTGCAGGATGATGCCTGCGGAGCTTTGTACATTGGTGAGGATCTTGTCATAGTCGCCGATAAACTGCCAGAATACCTTACCGGGAGGCGGAAATAATGCGGCTTTCAGAAGATCGAATTTTGCCGTTGCAAGAGTCCATGCAGTAAGAAGTGCATATACGAAGGCTACAATGTCAACAAAGAGATTCAGGCTTTCACGCTTTTTGATAAATGCCGAAACAACCAGCGTCAGCACCTCTACCCCTACCGCAAACCATATCACATAAGAAGCGTATGTCTCCGTTTTAAGCTTATCCGGCAGAAGCTGTACCAAAAGAAGTACAGCGAACAGTGCGTGAACAACTCTGAAATATCTGCGGAATATCTCCGCTTTAAAACCTGACGATGTTTTTTCCTGTTTTTCGGAAATATCTGCCGACGGTGCGGCGGTTTTTGCTTGTATATTCATCACAGTACGACCTCCTCGCCGCCTATCTTGCTGACAATATCACTGTAGAACATTGACAGCAGTTCATTTCTGAATTTGTTGTATTCCTTTGTCTGAACAAGCTCCGCACGGTTTCTCGGGCGGTCAAAGGGAACTCTGATCTCACGATATACACGTCCGGGATTTGCCGTCATCATTACGATCTTATCGGACAGGAATATCGCCTCGTCAATATCGTGTGTTACAAATACGACTGTCTTTCTCGGCTCTGCGTTTTCCCACAGTTCCAGCAAAAGCTCCTGTAAAATCGTGCGGTTCTTTGCGTCTATCGCTCCGAAAGGTTCGTCCATCAGGAGAATGTCAGTATCCATTGCCAGCGCCCTTGCGATCGCAACACGCTGCTGCATTCCGCCTGAAAGCTGAGACGGATATTTATTTTTGAACTGTTCCAGACCGACTTTTTCAAGAAATTCATCCGCAAGGTGATAGCGTTCTGCCCTGCTTGCGGACTTATTGACCTGCTTTATACCAAAGGCAACGTTCTTTCTTGCCGTCATCCACGGGAACAGTGAATAATGCTGAAATACAACACCTCTGTCGGGGCCTGTTCCTGTTACAGGCTCGCCGTTTATCAGTATCTCGCCTTCTGTTGGGCTGTTGATACCTTCAAGGATACTCAGCAGAGTGCTTTTGCCGCAGCCGCTGGAGCCTATCACACTGACGAACTCCCCTTCCTCAATGGAAAAGCTGACGTTTTTCAGTGCTGTGAAGCTCTTTTTCTTTTCGGTATAATTGACGGTCAGATTTTTTATCTCTATCTTACTCATAAATATCCTCTCTTCTTTCCCGTCCGAACCCCCTAAACGAATTTTACTGTTTATTCAAACTCGTCAAAGTGTTTTTTGAGTTCGGCATATACTTTATCATCAGGGTTTTCTTTGATAAGGCTTTCAAGTGCGTTTTTATATATTTCGGTATTGTAAAGCTTGTCGATGTCGTAATCCTCTGTATAACCAAGCTCGACAATTGATTTCTTCAATGCGGCTGTACCCTGCTTGTCAGGATCAGGAACAGATGTGCCGTAGCCGCCGTAAATCTCAGTTTTGATAAGGTCTTCTTCGATGTCGATGTACTTCTTGACATCCTTGATCGTTTCTTCCTTGTTTTCCTGTGTGAACTTATAAGCCTTGATAAGTGCTCTTTCAAAGGCCTTGTATGATTCCGGGTGTTTGCTCAGAGCTTCCGTTGAAGCAACCTGACGGCAGCAGGGCTGATTTTTAAGGAGCGGTTCTTCTGAGCAGCGGTAAACGATCTTATAGCCCTGACTTTCAGCAAGCGATGTATATGGTGAATACGCTGATACGGCATCAATGCTGTCATTCAGGAGCGCATTATAGGCATCCTTCTGGCTGTCAAAATATACTATGTTCACCTCGTCCTTGCCGTCACCTATCTTGATTCCCTTGTCTTTGAGAAGTATCTGAAGCTCGGCATCCTGAACACTGTTTTTGACTGAGGCAACATTTCTGCCTTTGAGAATGGAAACATCCCATTTGTCAAGACCTTCAACATATTCCGGTTTAATAACATAGCCGTGACCGTTAGTCATTGCACCGCCGAAGATCGTAAGATCATGTCCGTTGCTCTGGAATGTGATAGAAGGTACAGAACCGATAAACGCAACGTCTAACTTGCCGGATTCAAGACCGGTGGAAAGCTCCGCAGCCGATGAAAACAGGTTAAGAGTTACATCAAGTCCTTCTTCTGAAAAATATCCCTCTTCCTTTGCTACAAAACCCAGAAGGTGAGCCGTCGAATTGAGGTGGCCGAGATTGAAGTGAGTTTTGGTTTCATCATCCTCGGATACATTGTTACAGCCGGTAAAGGCTGTTGCCGATAATGCAAGCGCAGCAGCTAACACTGCCGAAGTAATTTTCTTATTCATATTTATTTTCCTCTCTTTGATAAAGTAATTTGTTTTCTATATTAACCTCCGCAGCAGTCGGGGATCTCTGAGCTTTCCTCGTCCTTGCAGCAGTCGGGTTTTGATGTTTCGTCCGATTCTTTATGGCAGCAGCTTTGGGTTGATCTGCTGTCTTCCGAAGAATGTTCTTTGTCCTTGCAGCAGTCGGACTTCTCACTGTTCTCACAGCAGCTTGTTTCTTTATGGCAGCAGTCACTTTCCTGTTCCAAATTTATTGCAGAAAACTCAGCCGCTTCGGATTCAGGCTTTTTACTGTCCGACTGCTTTGTACAGGCTGTCAGGGTACTCAGTGTAAGTGTTACGGCAAATATCAGTGCCGTAAGCTTTTTGTTCTTCATATTCATTCCTCCTGAAAAATGGCATAAAAAAACGGGAAGTCATCGCTGACTCCCCGAGTGAAACGCAGACACATTAAGTCACATTCGGAAAGCGCAGCAAGCCATGACACAGAAAACTGCTTCCTGAGTCATACAAATACAGCTATTCATACACATTGTCATTACAGTTGCCTTTGTCATGGTTTGTTCTCCTCTCTCTTTGATGTACTTATTATATCATCGGTTTTCCGATCTGTCCAATACCCTATTTATATTATAGGTAATAGGTTTTACCTATTACGTTTCAAGTATTTCAAGTGCGTTTTTGTATGCGATCCTTTCAAATTCAAAAGATGAAAGGTTCAATCTCTTAAAAGATGCGACCTCCTGCTCCGGACTCCACAGTGGAAAATCCGTACCGAACAGTATCCGGTCAGCACCGTAGCCGTGAATATAATATTCTACCTGCTCCGGCGGAAGGAACATTGTAGTACTTGATATATCAAGATAACAATCTCTGTTTTTCAGAAGCTCAAAGGCTTCGTCAAAAAGCGACCAGCCGCCTAAATGTGCAGCGATCACCTGTAAGTGCGGGAATTTGTCTATAACGTTTTTAAGCCTTCTTGGATGTGAAAAGTCAAACCTTTTATCACCGCAGTGTACAAGCAAAGGTATTTTCCCCTGAATATAGTCGAACACCTCAAACAGACGCTTATCGTCCGTATTGAATTGCTGAGTATCAGGATGAAGCTTTATACCCTTTAATCCGAGTCTTATTATTTTGTCAGTTTCTTCTATCAGTTTGTCACATTCCGGATGAAGCGTACCGAAGCCGTAAAATTCATTATGTTCGCTGACTTCATCTGCAATAAAATCATTGATATGACTGACCTGATCGGGCTTTGTTGCAACAGGCAATAACACAAAGCGTGAAATGCCTGCCGCTTTGCCTGATGTTAAAAGCTCCTCTGATGTACCGCTGTAAGCAGGAGTGATATCATAAAAATCTCCTGTTGCCTGAGAAGCTTTTTCGGCTATCTTGTCAGGATAGATATGTGCATGAAAATCAATTATCTCCACCGGCGAGCCGCCGGTGCCAATTTCGCATTCTACTTCTATCGCTGAACAACTCTCGTCCTGCGATTCTACTTTATATTTTCTTGTACGCATAAATATTCTTTTAATTCCTCCACATACATTTTTCCTACTCTGCTTAGGTGGATATTCTTTTTTGTGATATAGCCTATCTTCATTTTGCTTCCGGGATGCTCGCTGTCCGGCTCAAAGGGAATTGCCGCAAAGTCACTGCCGTTCAGTTCCTCGCATATAATTCCGGAACAAAGCGTATAGCCGTTCAGCCCGACCATAAGATTGAGCATTGTCGCTCTGTCAGTTGCCTTGATAGTACGGGGATATTGATGATTGCTCAGTATCTCTTCATCAAAATACATGGATCCGCTGCCGCCCTGTTCAAAAGTCAGGCTCGGATATTCTATAAGCTCGTCAAAGCGTATGCTTTTCTTATTAGCGAGCGGATGCCCCTTCCACAGATAAACATAAGCGTCACAGGTGATAAGCTCATGGAATTCCAGCTTGTTTGTCCTGAACAGCTTTGTAAGTACCGGAGAATTGAACTCACTCAGATACAATATACCTATCTCGCTTTTAAGAGTGCTGACATCTTCTATTACTTTCTGTGTGCGGACTTCCCTTATGGCAAATTCATATTCATCCGTGCTGAGCTGTTTGACAAGCTCCACAAAGCTTTTGACAGCGAAGGAATAATGCTGTGTTGAAACCGCAAATTTCTTCTTTAACGAAGCGTTTTCTCCGTATCTTTCTGATATTACCTCATACTGGCGGTAAAGCTCACGGGCATAGGAAATGAATTCCACTCCGTCGCCTGTCAGTGTTACGCCCTTTCCGCTTCGGTGGAATATGGTTATTCCAAGTTCTTTTTCAAGCTCTCTTACAGCCTCAGTAAGCGAAGGCTGTGAAATATACAGCACTTCGCTTGCCTTATTGAATGAACCTTTCTCTGATATTGCAATTACATAATGTATCTGTTGTAATGTCATAATATCTTCCTATTCATATAGATTCTTCGTGAAATAGCGGTCGCCCCTGTCGGGGAAAATAACCACGATATTTCCTCTTGCACCGTCTGCTATCAGCTTTTTGGCAGCCGCTAATGCTGCGCCGGATGATGAACCTGCGATGATGCCCTCTTTTTCAGCAAGCTCCCTTGCACCGTCAAAGGCTTCGCTGTCTGTCATTTTGACTACCCTGTCCACAAGCGACATATCCATCGTATCAGCGATAAAATCGTTGCCGATACCCTCAATGTCATAATCTCCGTGTTCGCCGCCGCCCATAGTCGAGCCTACGGGATCGGCAAGCACACCGACAATACCGCTGTTTTTCTCTTTCAGGTATTTTACAACACCCGAATATGTACCGCCGCTGCCTGCTCCTGCAACAAGATAGTCAATATTTCCGTCAAGATCGTCATATATTTCCTTACCTGTCGTTTCATAATGCGCAAGCGGATTGGCAGGATTTTTGAACTGTTCAAGAGTTACCGCACCGGGAATGGAGCTGCGTATTTCCTCAGCCTTTTTCCATGCGCCCAACATTCCGCCTTCACGGGGAGTATTTATTATCTTTGCACCCAGTGCCCTGAGAAGTGTCTGCTTTTCCTGTGAAAACTTTGTTGGTACTACAAAGATTATCTGATATCCTCTGTTAAGTGCCGCAAAAGCAATGCCGAGACCGGTATTTCCTGCTGTTGCCTCAACGATAACACTGCCCTTTTTGAGTATGCCTTTTTTCTCGGCATCTTCTATCATGTATTTTCCTATCCTGTCCTTGACGCTGCCGGACGGATTGAAAAGTTCTAATTTTGCATACAGATCAACACCCTCAGGAAGATCAAGATGGTTAAGCTTTACGATCGGAGTATTGCCGATCAACTCCTGCATATCATTATAGAGTGCCATAATTATCCCTCACTTTCCTTAATAGCCTGCGCAAGATCGGTAAGTATATCGTCAATATTTTCAATGCCTATCGAAAGTCTGATAAGACCATCCGTTATGCCCACTTTCTGACGCACTTCATAAGGAATAGATGCGTGAGTCATGCTTGCCGGGTGGCATACAAGGCTTTCTACTCCGCCGAGACTTTCGGCAAGGGCAACGAACTTTAAGGACTTGAAGAATTTCTTGATATCATAGTTTTCATACAATTCAAAGGAGATCATTACGCCGCCGTTTTTAGCCTGACGTTTATTGATTTCATAGCCCTGTGCATCAGGCAGTCCGGGGTAATAGACCTTCTTTACAGCCTTATGCTCACTGAGGAATTTTGCTGCCTTTTCCGCATTTTCAACATGACGGTCAAGACGGACACCGAGAGTCTTTATTCCTCTGATAAGCAGGAAACTGTCAAAGGGTCCGAGAACGCCGCCGGTAGAATTCTGAATGAACGCTATCTGTTTTGCGAGCTTATCGTCATTTACTACAACAAGACCTGCCACAACATCGCTGTGACCGCCGAGATACTTTGTTGCGCTGTGGATAACTATATCAACGCCGAGAGATATCGGACGCTGTAAATAGGGCGTCATAAAGGTGTTATCCACAATGGACAGAATATCATGCTTTGCCGCAAGTCTTGCAATTGCACCGATATCCGTTATCGTAAGCAGGGGATTTGCCGGGCTTTCGATAAGTATTGCCTTTACGTCAGGTGTTATCTTCGTTTCAAGCTCCTCAATGTTTGTTGTATCCTCAATAGAATAGCCGATGCCGAAATGATCGAAAACTTTATCCAGCACACGGAAAGTTCCGCCGTAGACATTGCTGGAAATAATTATTTTGTCGCCGGTATGGAAAAGGCTCAGTACTGCCGTGATCGCTGCCATACCCGACGCAAAGGCAAAGCCGGCCTTGCCGCCTTCGAGTTCTGCGATAAGTGCTTCAAGTGCCGCACGGGTCGGATTGCCTGTACGGGAGTATTCCCATTTCGGTGTTTCGCCAAGACCGCTCTGCTCGTAGGTCGATGTCTGATAGATCGGCACATTGACTGCCTTTGTATATTCGTCTCCGTAAATTCCCCCATGAATAAGGGCTGATTCTATGTTTTTATATGTTGACATAATAATTACTCCTTATATTTTAGTTTTTCTTCACTGTAGGTTTCGAGTACTCTGAGCATATTTTCTGCCGTTTTTTTCGCTGCCGGAAGGTCATGCTCAAGATAATTTCCACATTCCTCTTTTTTGCTTCCGGGGATTTCTCCCTCGAAATCCGCAATAAACCTGAAACTGTCCTGCACAAGTGAAATTGCCTGTCTGTGAGAAACTCTATCTCTGACGAGAAGATAAAAACCTGTCCGACAGCCCATAGGCCCTACATATATCACATCTCCGGATATTTTGCTGTTTCTTGCATAGGTTGCAAACAGATGCTCTATGGTATGCAGTTCACCGTTTCCGAGATAATCTCCGCCGTTTGGTTTTTTCATTCTTATATCATAGGTCACAACATCGCCGTCAATACGGGAAATATACATTCCTGTTTCAAGCTTGTCGTGATTTACCGTAAAGCTTGCTATTTTCTTCATCAGACTGCCTCCCTTGTGTGATATTCAATATATCTTTTAAGCTCAAATGCAAGATCTGTTTTCTCCCACGGAAGGTCAATATCTGTTCTGCCGAAATGTCCGTATGATGCTGTCTGTGCATAGATCGGTCTTTGCAGGTCAAATCTTTCAATGATGCCTGCGGGTCTGAGGTCGATCGTATTTTCGACCGCCTGTCTGATAAGGCTGTCGGATATTCTGCCGGTGCCAAATGTATTGACAAGTACAGATACAGGTGAAGCAACACCGATAGCATAGGCAAGCTGTATTTCCGCCTTATCTGCAAGTCCAGCCGCAACAATATTTTTTGCGATATATCTTGCGGCATAGGCTGCGCTTCTGTCAACCTTTGTGGGATCCTTGCCGGAAAATGCTCCGCCTCCGTGAGCCGCCGCTCCGCCGTAAGTATCGACAATTATCTTTCTGCCTGTCAATCCGCTGTCACCTACAGGACCGCCGATAACAAATCTTCCTGTGGGGTTTATCAGTATTTTGTAATCATCATCTCTCCACTTTTTTGGAAGTGTCGGGCGGATAACATATTTTATCAGATCATTTCTTATCTGCTCCTGTGTAATATCCGGATCATGCTGTGTTGAAATAAGAATAGTATCGATCCCAACGGGCTTTCCGTTTTCGTATTTTACAGAAACCTGTGTTTTTCCGTCAGGTCTGAGATATGGGAGAGTGCCGTTTTCTCTGACTTCAGTAAGCTTTCTTGAAAGCTTATGGGCAAGTGAGATGGCAATGGGCATAAGCTCCTCTGTTTCATTAATTGCATAACCAAACATCATACCCTGATCTCCGGCTCCGATATCTGCATCATTTTCTCCTCTGTGTTCAAGTGCATCGTCAACACCCTGAGCAATATCAGGCGACTGTTTATCAATGAGCTGTATTATTTCAGCAGTATGTCCGTCAAAACCAAGCTCAGGACGGTCATATCCGATATTGTTGATGGTATCTCTGACCGTCTTTTCAATATCAACAATTCCTTTGGAGGAAACCTCACCGGCAAGAACGACAGTATTGTTTTTTACTACCGTTTCAACTGCCACACGGGAGTTTTTGTCCTGTTTCAGAAAAGCATCAAGTATAGCGTCCGATATCATATCGCAGACCTTGTCGGGATGTCCTTTTGTAACTGATTCTGATGTGAATATATAATTTCTCATTTTCCTTAGTCTCCTTTAATATTTTTTAAATTCTGATTCGCAAATTCATTTTCTGAAGTAATTAAGCAAAATCGGATCCGGCGGCTCGCCGGTCTTCCTTATATGCAAGCATAAAATGTATATTTTCAAACGCCTTGATACCGTCGTCTCTGTCTGCAAAATAATTCTGCTGTATCATCTGCGGCGTTTCGTGATCCTCTATTTCAAAGCCGTATCTGTCAAGCACGGTATTTATTTCAGAGAACGAATAGCCGTGCAGCATTTTTTCTCCGAGCCTTTCGGTGATCTCGGCAAGGGTATGTACTCTTTCGGTATTATCCGCTTTTAGTGTTGTTTCATCAGGATAGTCAAATACGACCTTTGTGTCCGCACGGCACAGCTGACTTATTTTTCTTATGGTCTGCTCAAATACCGGCAAAGTAAGATAATATGAAACACCTAAAATCGCAAAGAATGTCGGAACATCGGGGTCATAGCCTGCATTGAGCAACTCCTGTGTCATATCGTCCTTTGAAAAATCTATAGGAACGAAGGTCAGATTTTTCGGGATATTCCATTCAAGCTCCCTTATTCTTTCACGCTTGTATCTGCCCGTGTCGGGATGGTCAAGCTCAAATATCTTTATCTTCGGATCATCGTTTCTGAATGCAAAGGTATCCATTCCTGCACCGCAGATAACATACTGGCTTTTATCATACCTGCCGGCAAACTCAATAAGCTTCTGTTCTGCAAATGCAATGCGTGAAAGCGGAATAGGAGCGATATAGCGGTTCAGTTTGGGATATATGCGTTCTGTTTCAAAACCTTCGTTTCCGGAAGCTCCGGCAAGCTCAAAATCATTCTGTATAAGCTGACCTATTTCTTCAAATTCCTCTTTGCCCATAAGGTCGTAGGCAAGGTAATCATCAAATATCTTATTTCGTCCTGTATTTGAATGATAGGCTCGTGCAAAGGAGCAAAGCTTTGCGGTAATACTCTCTTGTGCTGCAATCATTATAATGTTCTCCTTTCAGACAAAAAAAATGCCGCCTGAACTGCAAGTGAACTGCAGACAGACGGCTATGGCAAGATAACTTGTTTTACGGTAAAACAAGACACCGCTGTAAGCCGCCTGTATTACAACAACACATACAGCAGCAAACAGACGCAACAAATCTGCCGGAAACAAACGCACTGTTTTCGACTGATACAGTATTAAGCTGTACATTGCTGCGGATCTTCATTTTGATTACCTCTTTCATCATTTTACTGAGAACATTGCCGTTGACAGATATCTTTCACCTGTGTCGGGCAGTATTGCTACGATTATCTTTCCTTTGTTTTCCGGACGCTTTGCCAGCTCTGATGCTGCCCATACAGCAGCGCCGGAGGAGATACCCACAAGCAAACCTTCCTTTTTTGCAAGCTCTCTGCCTGTTTCAAATGCGTCCTCGTTGGTTACCTTGATTACTTCATCATAAACTGCGGTATTCAGCGTTTCAGGAACAAAGCCTGCGCCTATACCCTGTATCTTATGCGGTCCGGGCTTTTCTCCCGAAAGTACGGGCGAACCGGCAGGTTCAACTGCAACGACCTGAACATTCGGATTTTTGCTTTTCAGGTATTCGCCAACACCGGAAACAGTACCGCCTGTGCCCACACCTGCAACAAAGATATCCACCTTTCCGTCGGTATCGTCCCATATTTCAGGACCTGTCGTATCGTAGTGTATTTTCGGATTGGCACTGTTGGTAAACTGGCTCGGGATGAAGCTGTGGGGATTTTCCGCAGCAAGCTCCTGTGCCTTTTCGATAGCGCCTTTCATTCCCTTTACGCCTTCTGTCAGAACAACCTTTGCACCGTAGGCTTTGAGAAGGTTTCTGCGCTCAATGCTCATTGTTTCGGGCATTGTAAGAATAACCTGATAGCCTCTTGCAGCAGCGACAGCCGCAAGTCCTATTCCCGTATTTCCGCTGGTGGGTTCGATGATAATGGAATCGGGTTTGAGTATCCCTTTTGCCTCTGCATCGTCGATCATAGCCTTTGCTATCCTGTCCTTGACGCTTCCGGCAGGGTTAAAATATTCAAGCTTGCCGAAAACCGCTGCACCTGTATTTTTGCTTACGGTCTCCAGCTCTAAAAGCGGTGTTTTTCCGATAAGATCAGTTATTTTCTTATATGTTTTCATATTTATATCTCTCCTTCGACCGGCGAGCCGCCGGAGCCTTTATCGTGTACTGCTTTATACAGTTATTTGACTATCGTCCCGCGGTTCTGCTTTATTGACCCTTCAATATTTTTATCTGTTTATGCCCTCTTTGCAAGGCTTGCAAAGGTCAACATCGTTTTTGAGATGATAAAAAAGTCATTGAAATTTCTCCTTATTGATATTCATTAACCCACTTGATTAGTAGGTTTGTTCTGTAGGGTATTATCTCACAAACAAACAGGTTTGTCAAGGATTTTTCTGTAATTTGATTATAGGATAATCCTATTACCGGTTATCAATATTGCAAATATCCGTATCATAATCTGTCAGTTTTGTAATCGGCGGATGAAGATGCACTTTATGCTGCGGAAGTTTCACCTTTCGGAATTCCATTTTCAGCGCATCAAATGTCAGCATACTGCCTGTCAGAAGCTCTCCTGTGCCGAGCAGATATTTTATTGCTTCCATGGCTTGCAGACTGCCGATCACTCCTGCTATAACACCGATAACTCCGGCCTCCCTGCATGATGGAACTTCACCCTTTTGCGGCGGTTCCTGAAATATACACCTGTAACATGGTCCCTCACCCGGAACATAAGTCATAAGCTGACCCTGAAACTGAAGTATTCCGGCATGGCAAAAAGGCTTTTCAGCTATAACACAGGCATCATTTATCAGAAACTTTGCGGCAAAATTATCCGTGCCGTCAATAACAAAATCATAGTCCTTTATAACGTCAAGAATATTTTCGCTGTTGAGATAAAAAGGATAGGTTATTACGTTTACATCAGGATTAAGTTGGTTTATAGTTTCTTTTGCCGAAAGCACCTTTTCTTTTCCGATATCGTTTGTCGTATGTATGATCTGACGCTGCAGATTTGATAAATCAACTCTGTCGGCATCAGCAATTCCGATCGTTCCTACTCCGGCAGAGGCAAGATACATTGCTGCCGGAGAACCAAGACCTCCTGCACCAACTATCAGCACACGAGACTGTAAAAGCTTTTTTTGTCCTTTTGATCCTAATCCCTTGAGAATAATGTGTCTTGAATATCGCTCAAGCTGTTCATCAGATAATATCATTCCGCTCCTCCATTTATATAAACAAACTCATGTCAGACCTCTCGCATGACGCAAGAAATGTTGTTACGCCGCCGAGTTCAATGCCGTCTATCAGTTCCTCACGATGAAGTCCCATAATATCCATAGACATCTGACAGGCGATCAGTCTGACACCGTGAGAAACAGCATCTTCCATCAGTTTTTCAAGGGAGTGTATCCCGTTCTTTTTCATTACAGAACGTATCATCCCCGCACCCATTCCTCCCATATTCATGCGTGAAAGACCAAGCTTTTTTGAACCTTTTGGCATCATCAGACCGAAAAGCTTTTCTGTAAGTTTCTTTTTTATTTTACTTTTTTTCGGTTTTCTGAGGACATTCAATCCCCAGAAGGTGAAAAACATCGTTACATTTCTTCCCATAGCTGCGGCACCGTTAGCCATAATAAAGGCAGCTATTGTTTTATCCAGATCACCGGAAAAAATGACAAAGGTTTTTTCGTGCTGACGTATTTTGTTATCGTTGATACCGGCATTGACCACTTTGGTTATCTCGGCTGTGATAATACCGTTTTCGATTTTGATCGAGTCAAGCCGGTTTCCCGTTCTCTCACACCAGGAACGGATATCTGAATAAAAAGCTTCCTCTGTTGCTTTCACAACCGCCTTAGTTCCTGCCGGCTTATTCCTGAGAGAATCCGCCACCTTCACAACAGGTCCGGGACATTTCAGGTTTTGAGCATCAATTAATACTGTTTCCGATATTATTTTATGAGAAGTTTTTTGGGCTTTATATGCCTGAAATCCTCCGTCAAGATTTGTGACATCATATCCCCTATCCGCAAGGATATCGGCTATTTCTTCACTCAGTTCTCCTGTTCTGCAATAAACGAGGACAGGCTTGTCCTTCGGTATTTTGCCAAGCTCTGAATAAAAGCAGGAAAATGGCATATTTACTGAATTTTCGATTTTTCCTGTAAGTACCTCATCCGGTTCACGAATATCGACTATAGTATATTTACTGATGTCCATTCCGGCAATATCGTTGACTGTAATTCTTTTAAATTGTTCTTCCGTCATTTTTTTCATCCCGTCATATCATTAAGTATGTACCTCAGCTCAGTTGCTTCCAAGTCTTATCATCTCATCAATACATTTTCTTGCCTGTGAGATCGTATCCGATGGAAGAACGATCTCCTCACCGCTCTTTCCCGAAACGCAGTTATACAGATCAACAAGTGTGGTCGATTTCATATTCGGGCATATCAGTTTTTTGCTGAGATAATAAAAATTCTTATCGGGACAGCGGTATTGCAGATGTTCCTGAATACTTATCTCCGTTCCGATGATGAATTCTTTGCAGTCGGATTTTATCGCATAATCCATGATACCGGAGGTCGAGCCGATATAGTCTGCCATAGCACAGACATCCGGCTTACATTCGGGATGCACAAGCAGCAGAGCATCAGGGTGCAGGCGTTTTGCAGTTTTTACGTCATCAGTGCTGACACAGGCATGAATAGGACAGCCGCCCGACAGCAGCTTGAAGGTTTTTTCGGGTATCTGTGCGGCAACATAAGCGCCTAAGTTGCAGTCCGGAATAAAAAGTATCTTGTCGTTTTCGATCTTACGGCATATTTCAACTGCAGAGGAAGACGTTACACATACATCACAGATAGTTTTCAGTTCGGCAGTCGTATTGATATAAGCAACAACAGTATAATCGGGATATTGTCCCTTTACCACACTGATAAGCTCCTTGTCCATCTGGTCTGCCATGGCACAGCCTGCATCAGGATTCGGCAAAAACACACGCTTTTCAGGAGAAAGTATTTTGCAGGTCTCTGCCATAAAACGGACACCGCTCATTATGATCGTACGGTTGGGAGCCTTTGAAGCATCAACACTGAGCTTATAGGAATCTCCTGTAAAGTCGGCAACCTCCAATATTTCCTCAGCCTGATAGCTGTGTGCAAGGATACAGATATCCTTTTCTTTTTTCAGACGAATGATCTCGCCTTGTATTTCGCTTATGTTCATAATTATATCCTTCCTAATTCATTAATTATCTCGTTGATATTCGTACCATTTCTCAGCTTTTCAAGCATTGTCCTTGCGGGATTCGTGCGTTTTTCGCTACGCTCATACAGCGGTACAAGAGATATATCTCCTCACCAAAGCCGCACTCCGTTAATCCTGCCTTGCAAACTTACCAAACTGCGGATAACGGTGGAAACACATCGGCAGGCAGGCGTATTTTGAAAATGACGAAAGATGATGAAAAAGCATTTTGTATCTGCCGTTTTCGATAGGAATATTGTTATTGACAAGCCTGTTCGGGTTGATACTCATTCCGGTCAGAATTTACACGCAGACTTTCTCTTTCTATTCCGAACTCAGCCTGTCTGATATGTTCCCTGATGATTGCATTGTCAAGATCAAAAAGCATAATATCAACTCAATTCATTGCATATTTATACGATTGGTTTAGTGGGTTTATATAGCTCAATAAGCCTATCTATATAGTAGGTTATTGTATCATAAAATCGGCTGTATGTCAATATATTAAATTTCACTGCTGAAAGGCCGCCCGGACTCACCCGGACGGCTTGAATTATGCTCATATATGCATAATCGGTTTGAATTTTGTTTGTATAAACGGCTGTCGGCATTATCCACTTTGTATATGGTTTAATACATCTAATTTGTATAGATGCATATCAGATTTTTTTAAAAAATGGTCTTTTCTGCACCCGTTTAGTGATGATCGGGGTATTACTTATGGAGACCCTAAAACAAATATTTTCTGGAAGAATATTAATATACCAGTTTCCAAGTTTTTAA
>DBWG01000051.1 GCA_002308635.1 Ruminococcaceae bacterium UBA1244
TTTTGGGGGGACTGAATAGTTACCACGTTTTTATTCTCAAAATGCCGAATGGTCTCAGGATACGTTGACAGAAAATACCGTTGATGATAAACTATAATAAAATGGGGTGTTTTGGGAATGAACGGAAAGACAGAACAAAAAGCTGATTTTTTTGAGCTTGTGTCAGCTATGCTTTTTGTGACGATTTGACTCGTGACCGGTCATAAATGTCTGACCGTTATTTACAAATGTACCTTAAATAAAAATGGAAGGAGAAATTATTATGAACATCAAAAACAATTCGGCTATCAAAAAACTTCTCTCCGCAGCTCTCAGTCTGACCGTTGCTTTCGGAACTTCGGCAATGACTATGCCCTCGATAATCAGTGCAGGAAATATCGGGGCAAGTGCGGCGGCTTCGGACATCTCGATCAATTCAACATCAGTGACTCTTTATGCAATGGACGACTGGGCAAGCGAATATATCTCTATCCCCTCGTCCTATCAGACTAAATTCCAGCTCAGAGTCACTGGAGCTTCAAAGGTGACTTATTCCACAAATTCAAGCTATATTACGGTTTCTGACAAGGGTCTTATCGAACCGAAGTATTCCGTCACCTACTGGTACAGACAGGGAAATATGAGCGTCGGCTATTCTTCGCCTATTTCCGGAAAGACTCCGTCAAGCGTCTCGAAAGCGATAAGATTCGAGTCTGCGTCTGTCACAGTAAAAGCTGATGACAAGACCTTTACTGTCAATGTCGATCTCAAGGACTATGTCGATGCTTATGTAGAAAAGGTCATGGACGATTATGTCAAGTCCAGCATCAAATCTACAATGTCAACATACGAAAAGTGCGTGAAGATCGCAGAGTTTATTGCCGCAAGAAACTATGACGCTCATTACTGCTCCGCATCAGGTCTTATCGTTTCAGGGGGTGCAGACTGCTGGGGCGCTACAGAAACCGCTATCCGTCTCGCAAAAAAAGCAGGACTCAGATCATGGGTCAGAAACGGAAACAGAGATCCGCTCTCAGGATCAGGACATAAAAATGCGATAGTATATGACGGAAAAGAAATATATATCATAGAAGCCGGCTATATGGGTACGGCTCCGAGATATTATGAGGTCACAAAGAGAAACAGCTTCTGGAGCTACCGCAGTGCAGACACCGGCAGCGGCATTGAACTTTATCAGTATGACGGAGAAACAATGCCTGAGGTACTGAATATTCCTTCTTCTGTGGACGGAAAAACAGTGCTTGGACTTGGCTACAACTTCATCTCCATGAGCAGTAATGTAAAACAGGTCGTCCTGCCGAATACTCTCAAGTATATCGGTACAAACGCTTTCTACGGATGCTCGTCTCTTGAAAAAATAAATATTCCCGCAAGCCTCGAAAGAATAGATGAAAGAGCCTTCGGAGAATGTTACAAGCTTAAAAACGTTTCCTCTTCAAACAGCAATATAAAGCTTGTCGGCAGCGTTATCTATAACGGCACAAAGGCTGTAAGCTGTCCCGCCGGAGAAAACGTCAGCCTTCGCAGCGGAACCAAGGTCATCGGCAAGGGTGCTTTTGCATACAACAAAAAGCTCCAGTCTGTGGTTCTGCCATCATCTGTTGAGACTATCGAGGAAGGCGCATTCTCTCAGTGCAGCAGCTTCAGCAGCCTGAAGATCAACAGCACAAAGCTTACTTCTATCGGATCATACGCTCTTGCTTATAACAAGCTGAAATACATCATCCTTCCGGATCAGGTCACAACGATCAGTTCCAACGCATTCGACACCTACAGCGGAAATAATGCCGATCTCCTTCTTGTCGGCAAGGCAGGCGGCGCAGTTGAGACCTATGCAAAGAATAACGGCCATTCCTTCCTTGATTCCGCAAAGGCTGTCAAAAACACATCAACAGTCAATTCTGCTTCCGTTATTCAGGGCAGTACCGTTACCGTCAAGGCATCATATTCAGGCGGTAAGGCTCCTTATACTGTTGAAGGCTACTACAGGTATCAGACCGATACCTCTCTCTCCGGAAACAAGATCACATCATCCGGCAATTCCTTCTCGTTCAAGGCTGAAAAGACCGGCTGCTATGTCGTTACTACCGTTGTTACCGACGGCTACGGCATAAGACAGGAAAAAACTATCAATGTGTCCGTCAAGGCTTCGCTCACCAATACATCTTCCATTTCCGCATCCACCGTCACAAAGGGCAGCAGTCTTACTGTTACCGGAAAGGCTTCCGGCGGCACAGGAGGTTATACCTACGCTCTTGAGCAAAAGAATTCTGACGGCTCTTGGAAGACTATAAGGGCTTACAGCTCAACTGCTGCAATGACATTCAAAGCTTCCGCTGCCGGTACTGTTTATCTTCGTGCAGCTGTGAAGGATTCAAAGGGTACTGTCGCCTACAAGAACTTCACCGTTAAGGTCAACCCCGCTCCCATTGTTATCACTGCTTCCATTTCTTCCGATAAAACTATCACAAACAGGGCGCTGCTTATTCAGACAACAGCCGGAGGCGGTGTCGGCGGCTATCAGTTTGCAGTCTACTACAGGATAGAAGGTAAGAGTACTTCATGGACCTATGCTATTCCCTACAGTTCAAATTCCTATATGGTATTCAATCCGACAGTTCCCGGCACATACACTGTAAGGGCGTATGCAAAAGACGCATCCGGCAAGACCGCTTATAAAACATTTGCTCTTGAAGTCAGAGATCCCGTCAGCTTTACGGTCTCCTCTCCGTCAAAACCCGTTGCAGGACAAAGCTGCAAGATCACTGCGGCAGCTTCGGGAGGATTCGGAACTTACTCCTACAAGTTCAGCTACAAGCTTGAAAGCGACAGCACATGGCAGGGCGGAAAATCTTATACCTCTTCTCCTGAGTTCAACTTCACACCCGCTGTTCCGGGTACATATCAGGTACGTATTTTTGCACGTGACCAATACAAGTTCAGTTCAAACAAGACGATAACACTCAATGTTGCAGCAAAGAAGCTTTACAATACCTGCAAAATGAAGGCTGCTTCTGTTTCGGCAGGTACAAGTGCTGTCGTTCTCGGTCAGGCATCTGGAGGATACGGTACTTACAAATACACCGTAAAGGTCAGGTTCCCGGGCGAATCAACATGGAGAACCTTCTACTCAAACACAACAAGAACATCCATGAGCTTTGCCTCTACAAGCAAGGAAACGTACTATGTTCAGACTACAGTTAAGGATGAAAGCGGACAGTCCGTTGTAAAGACACTCACATTCAAGGCTGTATGATATCTTTGTAACGAAGATCAACAAAATAATATAACAGCAGGTGCTGCGAATCTTTCAGGATCCGCAGCACCTGCTGTTTTGATATCGGTGCTGAATCTTCATTTGTTTCCAGAAGCCCAGCCTCTCTTGCGATAGCTGCATCCGTCTCTTTGCGGCCGCCTGTGACTATTACGACCTGTATTCCGGCATTTTGCAGAAATGTGATAATGTTATTTTTGTTCCCTCGTGATGAAATGCCTGAACTCTCCGTTACTGAAAGGGTCTATCGTTTTTATGAATTCCGGATAGACCGTGATGCCGTCACAATTGTCCAGATCTATCCATTCAAGGTATTCCCCTCCGGGGCCTTTATCGGTCAAATGTCCGTTGGATATATTAAAAAGTCTGTCGTCAGGCTTTACAGTAAAGAAACATGATATCTCGTGAAAGGGTATGCCGTCATCATCAGTGAAAAAATTTTCGTGGATACAAACAAAGCGGTCAAGTCTGCAGTCAATCCCCGTTTCTTCCCTCAGTTCACGCTGTGCGGCTTCCTCCATGCTTTCTCCGAATTTGACTCGTCCACCGACAGAATAATAAAATATCCGCTTTTCATTCGGATTGCGCACCATCAGCGCCTTTCTTCCGTTCAGGATAAAAAGCCCAACACGATAATTGAATTTTCCGAGTTCTGTATTGAATGTACAGTCCATTTTTCTCTCCTGCCTCATGTATATATAAATAGAGATCTCTGACCTGATACCGATATTATACATTATTATTTTTCAATTTGCAATGCGGCAGTTTTATCAATTTGTATTACACCTTACGGCTTTTACACATTAAGGGAATAATTTTTGACATAATTATTGACCAATATTTAAAATTGATGTATAATAGTGTATAAAATTTATCGCTCTATGGAGGTCATTACCTTGAAAGAAAAATTATTAAAAAAGATATGTGCTATATCTCTTTCTTCGGCTATGCTTTGTGCCGCCGGTCAGACTGTCGCAGTGTCGGTGCCGGTGTCCGCAGAAAGTGATATAGCAGCACAGACCGATACAGCTTCTTTGACCTGTACTGCTGTATCTTCCGCAGGTTTTATGACAACGGGCGGAAGCGTTCATATCTACTGCAGTGCAGACGGCGGCAGCGGAAATATCACCTTTGCGGTTTATTCACGGCTTTCCGGAACAGAAGAGTGGACAACGATACAAGATTTTTCCGAAAACAGTACCGCAGAATTCAGTGCTGCACAGGAAGGAAAATATGAGATCAAAGTCGTTGCAGCTGATGCCTCCGGAAATACTGACGAAAAAATACTCGAGGTCACGGCTTTTAATGCTTTCACCAACGCTTCAGAGCTGTCGTCTGAGGTGTCTGTTTTGGGAAATGCTGTAACTATAAAAGGCAAAGCGTCCGGCGGTTCTGCACCGTTCAAATATTCCGCTTACTACAGGATCGCAGGAAACAAAAGCTGGAAAGTGATCTCAGAGGATTCGGACGAACCCGACATTTCCTTTGAACCCAAGGGTACGGAAAACTATGAAATAAAAAGCTCGATCAAGGATTCAGCCGGAAGAACTCAGGAAAAAGAGATGCAGCTGAAGGTCATTTCACAGCTCAAAAACCTTTCCACATTCTCAGCAGTGAGCATCCCCGAAAAAGGCAGTGTAAATATAAGCTGCAGCGCAAAGGGCGGTCTGGGCAAGCTGCAGTATGCTGTTTCATACAGGATTTACGGATCAAAAAGCTGGGAAATGCTTCAGGATTATTCCGAAAACAAGACGGTCGTTTTTACTCCCGGAATTGCCGGAGTTTTTGAGGTCAGGGTCTCTGTAATGGACGAGATGCAGACCGTCGTTGATAAGAATACAAAGATCACGGCTGCGGATACTCTCGTTAATAATTCAAAACTGTCTGCCGATACTGTTATTCTTGGAAAATCGGTCACAATCAACAGTGCCGCCGCAGGAGGTATCGCACCGTATACCTATGCAGCCTTCTACAGACTCAAAGGCAACGAAAACTGGATCAAGCTGCAGGATTATTCCTCTGAAAGTGCTGTCGCTTTCACTCCGAAAGGCTCGGGAACTTATGAACTGAGAAGCACAATAAAGGATTCCGCAGGCAAGACATCAAGAAAAGAATTTACGGTACAGTCCGCAGCAGAACTCAAGAACATTTCAACCGTATCCGCTTCCTCTGTCGCACTCAATAAAGAAGCTGATATAAAATGTGCGTCAAAGGGCGGTTTTGGAAAAATCAAGTATGCAGTATACAGCCGTCTCAGCAGTGAAAATGACTGGACTGTAATTCAGGAGCTTTCCGAAAACAAGACAGCGAAGTTCCTGACCTCTGTACCCGGCATTTATTATATAAAAGTGGACGCTGTTGATGAAACAGGAAAGACCGTCTCAAAGCAGATAAAAATAACAGCTGCTGATACTCTTACAAATTCCGTTTCCCTTTCTTCGGATACGCTGATCTCAGGCAAAAAGGCCATTATTGATATCAGCGCTTCAGGCGGTATCGCTCCTTATACTTATGCCGCATTCTACAGACTCAAGGGCAATACCAACTGGATAAAGATCAGCGATTATACCTCAAACAGCTCCATTGGCTTCACTCCCAAAACGGCCGGAACTTATGAACTCAGGTGCAATACAAAGGATTCAAGCGGTAAGGCTGTAAGAACCGAGATGGATATTAATGTCATTGCTCCACTCAAAAATACATCTCTCCGTTCAGCGTCGAGCGTTATCGTCGGAAAAAGTATGGATATAAACTGTTCTGCAAAGGGCGGTCAGGGAAGCTATACATTTGCGGTCTACTCGAAGCTTTCCGGTTCGGATGACAATGTGCTTATTCAGGATTTTTCCGAAAACAAGACCGTAAAATTTGCTCCTGAAAAATCCGGTAATTATGAGATAACAGTTATCGCAAAGGATGAACTGCAAAATACTGCGGAAAAGAAAATAACCGTTACTGCATTTGATGATCTTAAAAACAATATTGAACTTTCTGATAACACTACTGTTACCGGCGGTTCGATCACGATAAATTGTCAAGGCACAGGCGGAACTGCACCTTATACTTATGCAGCCTTCTACAGACTTAAAGGCAACGAAAACTGGATCCGTATCAGGTCGTATTCTGAAAACAGCGTATTTGAATTTGTTCCGAAATCCAAGGGTACCTATGAATTAAGGCTCAACGCAAAGGATTCCGACGGCAAGGCCGCAAGAACAGAAACAGAGGTCGAGGTCGTTCCCACATTAAAGAACATCTCTTCCCTCTCTTCCGGTGCAGTTATTATCGGAAAAAGCATTGAAATAAACTGTGAGGCAACAGGCGGTATCGGTGAGCTTGAATACCGTGTGACAGCCTCTCTTGCCGGCAGCGGGGAAGTTCAGGTCATCAAGGAATATTCAGCCGAAAAATATGTCTCCTTTGATCCTGATGTGCCCGGAACGTATGAGATAACCGTTACAGCAAGGGATACAAAAAACAATAAGATATCAAAGAAATTGCAGTTTGTTGCCGCTGAACCTGTACAGAATACCTCTACAATATCTTCCGGAGTTATTATGACAGGTGAAACCGTCACTATAAATTGTTCAAGCACAGACGGTATCGAGCCGTGCAGATATGCTGTATACTATCGTAAACAGGGCTCGGAAAAATGGGCTACTGCACAGTCTTACAAGGCTGAGACTACCGTTGTATTGACTCCTGCTTCTGCGGCTGTCTATGAGATAAAAACATCTGTAAAGGATGCAGGCGGATATATTGACGATAAGATCATGACAGTCAGGGTACTCAAACCCCTTGCAAACAATTCATATCTCAGCTCTGAAAGTATTGTTGAAGGACGCAGAGTCAAGATCTGCTGTTCCGCATCAGGCGGTTCCGGAACATTCCATTATGCTGTTTCATATAAGGATCAGGAGGCTTCCGAATGGAACGAGATCTGCGGATCTGAAAATACTGCTTCGGTTTATTTCACTCCTCCGGCACCCGGCATTTATGACATCCGTGTTGACCTCAGTGACGATAATGATACTATCGTAAGCAAGGATCTTGTTCTTGAAGTTGTTTCAAAGGAAGAAACAAAGGTCACACTCAAATGGAACGGCCACACGTATAAGCTCATAAACAATGCACTTTCTCCGGAAGAGGCTGAAAACTTCTGTGAAGAAGCAGGAGGCTATCTCGTTTCGATCACCTCAGAAGAAGAACAGAAAGCAATTGCAGGTTTTATATCCTACCTTCCCAAGAACACTCTCGTTACCATCGGCGCATTTGATTTTGGACACGAAGGAACATGGGAATGGTTCAGCGGTGAAAAATTCCTCTACAGCAACTGGGCTGACGGTGAACCCGACAACGGTTCGGGATGGGGACAGGATTATTCCGCAATGGATTCAACTACCGGTCTCTGGTATGACTATTTCGGCGGCTGGGACGGCGAAACCGATATCAAAGCCTATTTCATCTGCGAGTTGAACTCATAAATACCGCTCATAAAACGCATGAATAACAGTACCGTGAAGGATAGGTGTGATTTCATCTTTTCTTCACGGTATTTTCATATCTGTGAAAAGATGTTCCGCACGGCAGTAAGAAGCTTGACATTTTATGATAAAATCATTACACTTTATACTGTACCTATCTCACAAATAATCTTTGATGAAAGCAGGGTTAAGATGAAAAGAATAGTCCTTGGTCTGCTCGCTCACGTTGATGCCGGCAAAACAACTCTCTCAGAAGCACTTCTCTATAACTCCGGCTCTATAAGACGTCTCGGAAGAGTCGATCACCGGGATTCGTTTTTGGACACTTATTCGGAGGAACGTGAAAGAGGTATCACGATCTTTTCAAAACAGGCAGTTTTTGAATATGAAGGGGCTTCATTTACTCTGCTTGACACTCCCGGACACGTTGACTTCTCCGCAGAGACTGAACGTACTTTAAGCGTTCTTGATTATGCGGTACTTATTATCAGCGGCTCGGACGGGATACAAAGCCATACGATGACACTCTGGGAGCTGCTTTCAAAATACCGGATACCCTGCTTTATTTTTGTAAATAAAATGGATCTTGCCGGAACTGACAAGGAGTTCGTACTCAGACAGCTGCAAGGAAAACTCGGAGAAGGATGTATCGACTTTTCAGATACCGGCAGCGGAGATTTTTTTGAGACCGCAGCAGCAGCGGATGAAGAACTCCTCGATGAATACTGTTCCGCAAATACACTTAAAAATGACTCTCTTGTCCGTGCCGTACAGCAGAGAAAAATATTTCCCTGTATGTTCGGCTCTGCTCTGAAAAACGAGGGCGTGGTACCTTTTATGAGACTGCTTTCGGGATTTTCCGTAATGCCGGATCACGGCAGCGATTTCGGCGCAAAGGTCTTTAAGATAGCGGAGGATAAACAGGGACAGCGGCTGACGTTTATTAAGGTCACGGGAGGAAGTCTCGGCGTTAGGAATATCCTGAGCAGTGAAAAAAATACGGAACAGGAAAAGGTACAGCAGATACGCATTTATTCGGGCGAAAAATTTACCTCTGTCGATTCAGTCTGTGCCGGAACGGTATGCGCACTGACTGGCATCCGTTTCGCTCTTCCGGGAGACGGACTTGGTACAGAAGAAAGCAACAGCCTTCCGATGCTTGTACCTGTTATGACATATTCGCTGGATATTCCTGAGGATATCCACCCCAATACCGCTCTTACAAAGCTCCGCTCCTTAGAAGATGAAGACCCTCAGCTGCATATCTCCTGGAACGAAAGATGCGGAAAAATACAGATCAGCCTTATGGGAGAAGTTCAGGCTGAGGTACTAAAAAACATGATCTCAGAAAGGTTTGGATTCAGCGTCAGGTTCAGCAGCGGAAGCATAATCTACAAGGAAACCATCGCTGACACCGTTGAAGGTGTCGGACATTTTGAACCCCTGCGCCATTATGCTGAGGTGCATCTTGTAATGAGACCGCTCAAACGAGGCAGCGGGCTTGTGTTCCGGTCTGAATGTTCTGAAGACCTTCTCAGCAGGAACTGGCAGAGACTGATACTGACACATCTCTATGAAAAAACTCATGTCGGAGTTCTTACAGGCTCGCCGATCACAGATATGGAAATAATTCTTACGGCAGGAAAGGCTCATCTCAAACATACAGAAGGAGGAGATTTCCGTCAGGCTGTCTACAGGGCTGTACGTCAGGGGCTGATGTGCGCAAAGAATATCCTTTTGGAGCCATACTATGAATTCAGGCTTGAGATACCATCCGAAAATATCGGCAGAGCAATTACTGATATTCAGAGAATGAACGGAAGCTTTGATGATCCTGTCACTCTTCCGTCGGGCACTGCCCTGCTGACCGGTCAGGCACCTGTTTCAGAGATTGGCAGCTACGCTTCGGAGGTGATACAGTATACTCACGGAAAAGGGCGGCTCAGCCTGCGTTTCAGCGGATACCGTGAATGTCACGATGCGGACAGAGTCATCAGCGTGACGGGCTATGACCCTGAAAGAGATACTGAAAATCCCTGTGATTCTGTCTTTTGTTCTCACGGCGCAGGTTATGTTGTAAAATGGGACGAAGTGAAGAAAAAAATGCACCTTAACAGTACGCTGAAAGAACAGGCCGCCGCTGTCAGGACTTCATCAGAAAGCCTTTTTTCTTGCAGCTCACAGAAGGATTTTTTTGCGCTTGACAAGGAGCTTATACATATATTCGAGTCCACCTACGGCCCTATAAAACGCAAAAAAGCCCCGCCGGAACGTGAGATAATAACTGCTTCTCCCGAACCGGACAAGGCTGTAAAAAAGAACTATTCAGATCGTGACGATACGGAGTATGTTCTTGTTGACGGATATAATGTCATATTTTCGTGGGATAACCTTAAAAAAATAGCAGAGGACAACATTGACGCTGCCCGTGCCGCTCTTACAAACACTCTCTGCAATTATCAGGGGTTCAAAAAATGCACACTGATACTCGTTTTTGACGCATACAAGGTCAAAGGTCAAAAGGAAGAGATCGAAAATGTTTCCGGTATAAGCATCGTCTATACCAAAGAAGCCGAAACTGCCGATATGTATATCGAAAAGGTGACGCACCGTATCGCCCGCCGACACAGAGTAAGGGTAGTGACCTCCGACAGACTTGAACAGCTTATCATTCTTGGGAACGGAGCGCTGAGGATTTCTTCCTCCTCATTCCTCGATGAGGTCAGACGTGCTGAAGAGGAAATACGTGCTATAATAAACAACGGTACATGATAATCTTATATCGGACTGTCTTTCGGGCAGTCCGATAGTTTTTTACAACAGATACGTAATTTGTTCGGAAAAAGATCTCCCGATACTGTATCTGCAAAACAGCATCGGAAGATCTTTCAGAATAGGACTGAATATTATTCTGCTTATTTACGCCATTTTCTTGTGATGACCATTTCTACATTGCCGCCCTTGACACCGACTGTGACATCGTCCGCTAAATTTGCGATAATGGATTTTTCAAGCTCATCCCAGTTTTCAAGATTATCATTTTTAACAGCGTTTTTGTATCGGGAAAGTGACCACATATCAGACATATCTATCATATCTGTTGCGCCAAGACCAAATCCGACATAATCATAGTAACTGTATCCCTTTGAGTGAGACATCTCCTCCTGAACTCCCATCCAGTAGTCCTCAAAAAGATTTCTCAGCTTGCCCATGATACCCTTGGGAGCTTTCTTCTTTTTTGTTGAAGCATCAATAAAGGCATCCCTGACCTTCGTATTCATCATTACCCTTGCTTTGAGATGTATCTGACAGCACTCGCTGTTGTCCTCGATCCAGAAATCCGCACTAAAATTTCCTGCGATCGCTTCCACCATTCCAAGAAGCTCCTCGGCAAGTATACGGATATGTATGCGTTCCTTGTGGGAAAGACCCGCATAATCCGAATATTTTTCAACCTCATTAAGAGCGTTTTCACGATATATTCCCTGATTGCTCACAAAAATCTCATTCGTTTTCATTGTGATTCTCCTTCTGCGCTGCGATTTCAGTTATTATTCACACAGCCCCCATTCCCACATCCGGAAACAGCTATTGCAAAGGCTCCGGAGCGAAACAGTATGAGAGTATTATATCATAAGAACCGGTTGATTGCAATATTTATATTCCGGATCACTTGTTTTGGCTTTTTTCATTCCAAAAACGTATCATCGCATCCGCAAAAACAAGTTCCCTGCCTGTCCAGCCGTACAACAGGTTTGTCCTGTAGCCGTATTCCGGCACAACGATATTGTTATATCCTGCCGTCTGAATGCTGAATACATTTACATGAGGGGCTACTTTTTTGCGGTATTCTCCGATGAGCTTTGAAACATCAACATAACCATGATAGTCGAAGCCTTTTCTTTTATACTCCTGTTTGCTCTCAGGGGTCCCATAAAGACCGCCATGACCTGCCTGCTGATCGGAGTATATAAAAATGTTGTCCCAGTGTTCCTTCTTTTCAATAGCGTCCCTGAAAAACAGCCATATTCCGTTTTCGGTTGCCGCACCGACATCACGGGTCTTGTTCATGCTGATCTCCCTGCACTGGGAAAGCAGTCCGTTCCTTTTGCTTGCCGGTGTGATAATAAGCTTGTCTCCGAAGCGTCCGACATATCCCTCATCCGAATTGCGGGCTGTTATGAGCGAACTGAGGTTATCTATTTCAGCTATCGTAACACTGCCGTATTCCGAATTGAATGTCCCCCATGCACTGCCGGAATTATCCGACAGACACATCGTCTTTCCTTTAAGCTTCGGCATATTTTCACAGGCGATATCAATACACTCTTCAAGCGTGTCAAGTATCACACCCTTGTGATGTACGCTGCTGCCGTTTATGACCTTCATGGCAGTAAAGTAACGGAAAGGAAACTGCTTTCCGCTGATAACGCCATCCTTCAGCTGCTGCATTACCTGACTGCACAAGTCCTGATCTTCAATTTCAGTAAAAATACCTCTGAGATTACGTAGCAAAGCCATGTGTCCGATATTTATGGATGACAGTATTTCCTTCCAGGTATGGCCTGCTGCCCTTTTTGATTCCCAGGTATTGTCCTGATCTTCTACGGAAAGTGTCCCCGTATTCATAAGCTCATCAATGATCTTTGAGTTTGCGTGACAGATACGGACAGTATCTATGATACCGATACCGCTGTTTTTATATTTATGCAGCTCATAAAGCGAGCAGCTTTCAAGCCTGCTTGCCCAGTTCCTTTTAAGCAGGTTTGGTATATTCTTTTTAGAACCGTTTTTATAGAGATAGTATTCAAGCTGAGAAGCCGGCTCGTCCGCACGGCACATGACCTGCTTCTGGAGCTGAGAAAAGTAACCGGGATGCTCTGCATTGAATTGCTGACGCTTTGGATGAAGCGCCGCCCTTACCATAATGACCTGCGGGTTAAGTCTCATATTGAAGGTATTTCTCAGAACTGCCGCCCAGTCGATAACGGCTTTATAGTCATAGTCCAGCGCTTCATCAATTATCATTTCCATCATTGCAGATGTTTTTATTCCCTCATACTTATCAGGCAGGATGCTGTAGGTCTCAAAAAGGCTGTCAGTTTCGTATTCATCGTCAGTTATCCTCGCTTTTGAAAATTCACCGCTGCGGTAATACTGCGGTTCTCCGAAAATTGAGGATGCCGTCACCATTTTTAGAGTATCAATAGGGTCATACTCATAGGATACCCCGCCCATGAAATTTTCAACAGGCTTTTCTTCTTCTGTCTTTCTTTGTTTTTTTACAGGTGCTGTGAATTTGCTCATTATCTGTACCACCTTTCCTTTTTTGAATATAGCAAAAGAGGACATCAACTGACGCTGATACCCTCTCATCGGACAAAATCGAAAAAACGATCCTGTATTTATTTTTGAGGATACCGTGAATATCAAAACCGATGTTTTTTAAAGACGCTTTTTTCAAAGCGTACCTCCAGCAAAAGATGAAATCGGTTTTCCGCTACGGTATCAAAATAACAGTCAAACTCTATGGTTATATTTTATCGCTTCATGCGGCAAATGTCAAGTACCCCGCATAACAAAGAAAAACTTTGATCACTGCGGTTCCCATACACCCTGCTGACGTATTCCTGTTGCTGAGGCTTCTTTTTCCAGCATAGCTATCTCTTCGGGATCAAGGTTGACCTCCATCGCATCCGAAAGCTTCTCGGCGTGAGACGGTTTTGTTATTCCGACGATAGGAACTGCGCCCTTCCCTATTACCCAGAGTATCGGCACCTGTGACGGGTCGATATTATACTTGTCTGCTAATATTTTCATTTTTATAAGCAGTCCGTCTATCATTTTGAATTTCTTCTTCGGGAAAGAAATATTTCTCATTGAAAAAAGCGGAAAGTGATCCTTTGAGTTATAATGTCCCGAAAGCGCTCCCTGTTCCAGAACCATATAGGCGTAATATTTTATGCCGTTAGCATTGCAATGATCTATTATCTTCTGCTGGTCGTTCCTCAGAAGGCTAAAATGATTCTGCACAGCTCCAAGCCTTAGCCCATGTTCTGAAAGCAGAGTCTCAGCCTGTCTGATATGATTGAGCGAAACATTTGAGATACCTAATGATATGATCTTGCCTGACTTCATAAGCGGTACGGCTTCATTAAGATTTTCTTCAAGGTTATTTGGAACGTGTATCCAGAAAAGGTCTGCTTTATCACGTCCAAGGCGCTGCATACTTTCATTGAACGATCTGGTCAGTGCGCCTTTTTTGTATTTTTTTCCGGGCATGAATTTTGTGGAGATAAAAATGTCATCGTGCCCTTTTATAAAACTTCCGAGCAGCTTCTCACAGGTTCCCATGCCATAGACAGCCGCTGTATCCCAATTCAGAAATCCGCAGTCAACAGCCTTTCTGAATGTTTTTAATAAAACGACTGGATCCTGCTTTTTGCCGAAAACCATTGAAGAACCGTTCATGCCTGTTCCCCATGCCCATGTGCCGATCATTATGTCATGCTTTGTCATTTTAAAACCTCCAGTCAGACCTGTCTGCGGTCATTTGAAAAACGGTGTATACACCGTCATGCCAAGCAGCGGTAGCAAAAGAAAAACCGCAAATACATTATAGCATAACATACAGTTCTTTTCAACAAGAATGTCAGTTATTACAGCAAAAAAACTCCCGCACACCATCTGGCATACGGGAGAAATACGGAGCATGATCAGACACCGGACCATGTACAAGTACCCTTTTGAGATACATTTTCAATTATAACATTTGACTCATTGACGATAGTTCCGGCTCTGCTGCCGTGATCACTGACAGCATGAGCGAGTTTTCCGGGCTGAGAAGCTGCGGTTATATTATTGCCGGAAGAAACGATAATATTACCTATACTACTTTGATTAGAAATACCAACGCCAATAAAATCTTTTGAAGAAACATCAATGGTACAGTTCTTGATACATTTGATATCGCCGCCGTTTGGTTCAAGGTTGATACCCTCAGACCAAGAGCTGTTTGTCCTGACCTTTATATTGCATCCTTTAATAGAATCAATATCACTGTTCTGAGATGAAACACCTATTGCCATATTTTCAGCTGTAAGGTCTATATTAGTGTTCTCAATTTTCAGACTCAATGCTGTGCTGCCGCTGTTAATACTGTGAACACCATAAAGTTTTTTGTCAGAAGCGGTCATATTTCCGATAAGTGAAGCGTTTTTGATATTTACGGCCTTACCGGACGCTTTAATGACATCGGCATCCTTCCAACCCGGAACGATCTCAAATGTGCCTTTGTCTATGTTCAAAGAACCTGAACTGTTATAAACAGCATTAAACTGACTTGTATAATGACCGTCATTGACAGAGCAGACACCATCGCCGGAAATATTGTAAAGCGCATACGAGTTTCCTGTCTCGGACAAAGCAGATACTGTGTTATTGTTCAGACTAAGGCTGCCGGAAGACTTATTATAGATACCGTAGGCATTTCCGTTATTTGCTGTGGCCTCAACAGAAAGACCTGCCGCTGTGCCTGATGTCTCCCCGCTTATCTTAATTCCATAAGCATCATTTTCAGTGCTTAAAGCCTTTATCTTACCGCCTTTGAGATCGACAGTTCCACTGTTGATTCCGAATCCCCAAGCCTGATTATTATCAGTCCTTACTGTCAGACTGCCGGCTTTCATAGAAACACTGCCCGAACTCGAACTATTGATGACGACAACCTGATGAGCTTTTACCGCCGCTGATACCGCTTCTACGTTTATATCTGCCCCGTTAATATTGATATTACCGTCACCGTAATTATTTATAGCGAAGCAGTAAACATCAGAAGCGAGAACAGCACGGACATCTATACGACCACTATCAAGATTCAGAACGCCTTTATTTGCGATGAGGAGAGATGTACTGCTCGTACTGATATTTTCAGCATTGAGGACGATTCGTCCGCCGTCAGAAACAACTCCGGAACCGTTCGGAGCGCTGTCAGCAACAGTAAAGCTTCCTTGGTTGAAGAACATCTGTGTACCTTCAGACTTCAGAGTACATCCGTTAAGGTCAAGAGTGATATTCTCTCCCGATTTGATATTAAGAGTATCCGTGACAGTCTCCTCTTTTGCCAGAAGAACTATCGCTGCCGTTTTTTCAGAACCGTTATGGACCGCATCAAACGCTGCTGCGGCAGAGGGATAGTAATTACTGCCGATCCTTGCTGCGGAATTTTTGCCTGATGCTGTGAAAATACTGAATTTTGTAGTAGTAAACGTTACAAATCCTGTATCAGGATCATAGCCGGTCAATGAAACATCAGCATCTTCGTCCGAAACAGTTCCGTTGTGGTACAGCTTAACGTCGTTAAGACCCTTTCCGACAAACATCCTGACTCTGTATTGGAAGTTTTCTGCCGTACTGCCGCTGCTGTCAAGCAAGGAGATATTATAGGAGCGGTACACTTCACCTGACTGTGCAGTGAAACCTATCGGCAGACTGCACTCAGAAACGACAAGCGTATACTCTCCGCTGAGACCGCTTCCGCTGACAGTAACAACAGCATCCCCGTTATCGTTGTAGCAGGTCAGCCCCTTGTTCAGACTGCCCCTGATGTACTGGAACGCTGTCCAATCAGGCTGATAAACTGCTTTTTCATCATAATACGGATCGAAAGTATCCTGTTCATAGGAATACTGAGTCGCAACAAGACGGAAATCAAGCGTCAGCTCCGGAGCAGAGCTTTTTATTGCATCATAAAGTGCAGTATTGCCTATTTGTGACGGCATGGTGATTATCAGAGCAACTACCGCACACTCGTCTTTTTTGTTCATTACAGCGTCAACGGTATGCTGCAATGCAAACCCCGTATTTGTCTGCGTATTAAGTGCAAGAGCATTGCTGCGGGTGAATTTTTCTGTCTTGTTCTGAAGAACATCATTTCTTGTGATGACAGTTCTGTCGGTCAGAACTACAAAGTCGAAAGTAAGGTGATCCGAGATCCTGAGCTTTTCACCAAGTACATTCACACTTTCGGTCTCGGACTTTTTGATAAGCGCTATCTGATATTTGAAAGAAAGGTCGCCAAGATTTTCTACCTTGAAAAATGTAAGCGAAACATATCCGGGTTCATACAAAGCGTTCTTGTTAAGGATATCATCACTGTCGGCGGCGTCCGTCCATTCGCTCCAGCCGCTGTCTCCGCTGTCATTCTCACGGAAGGACTTAGTCTTATAGGTCAGCCCCACTCTGAGGTCACCGGCTTTTATACGGTTATCACCGGATGTAACTGTTTTTGTGAACCACGCATAGGTCGTTCCGATCAGCATTGAACAGCACAGGAACAAACAAATAAAGCTCCATACCAACGATATTTTTCTATGATTTCTCACTATCCAAAGCTTTGAATCCATTCCTGCACCTCCTATGCTTAAATTAAAAAACGATAAGATCAATTATAGTTTACTGTATGGTTATCATCTTCAATAGGAGTCAACGCACAAGTGCCCCAACAGGGTTCGATGCGCACATCAACTGTACTATCTGTTATGTTCTTTACTGTAAATGTCACAGCAGTTCTTGTTGTCTGAACATTACTGCCTACATCATAAATGTTTTTTCCGAACTGTTTTGTATAGAACGGGAGGTTGTTTCCGACAGTGATCCTGCAATAGCCTGTTGTTGCAAGATCCGAACGGTTCTCCGGAAGCGAAAGAGTAAATTTGCACTCCGTATTTGCTGCAAGATGATATACACAATTATAAACAGATTTATAGCTCTGGTCAAGCTCAATGCTGCCGCTTGTGCCTATTTTTTCCGGAGAAATATCTACATAAAATGTTGAAGGTACGACCGTATTCGAGCCGGTCTCAACAGAAACAGTATAGAATGCGATGGATGTAGCACTCATACCGATCATACACACAATAATAATTATCAGGGTAACAACAAAACGCACCATCATTTTTTTATCGGAGATCTTTTCATTGTCAGATATTTTATAGTATCTTTCGTACCATCCTCTCATACGGCACCTCCTTCCTCAGTTTATCAGGAAACGTATCAGTCATGTATCTGTTCAGCGGTAAACACAAGTCCAAGCGTTACTTCCGGAACAACATCTGAACGATAGTTTGCTTCATTGCCGACTTCCTCCGGCATACGGATTATAAGTGCAGCATATTTTGTTCCTTTTGCTTCAAGCAACATTTGTTCGGAACTATAGTCGTTAAGAAGGTCATTTGCATTTGCGACCGCCTTTGATCTGTTGTCCGGAATACCAACGATACTGTCAAGCTCGGATTCGCTGTCCGCAAAAACAAGACCAAACCGTATAAAATCCTTGAGATTGAATTCCTCGCCGAAAACGTTGGTGGACTCTTTGAATCCGGTGACCTGAACTGCAGTTTTAAAATTAAAATCACTTGAACCCTTATTTTCTATTTTAAGGTACTGGACCCTGACATAGCCCGGTTCATAAATGTCTTCATCGTTAAGTACTTTTGTATCCTGTTCGATGACCTCATAGTCACCGCCGTCAGTCTTATAGGAAACGACCAGAGAAAAATCTCCGAAGTGGATAATGTTCCTCAGGGTATTGGACGTATCAGAGAACCATGCCAAGGAGGTGCTTGTGCCGAGCATGATCCAGATCATCATCATGATCAGGCTGAGAGAAAAGGCAATCCTTTTGAATGGTTTTTTTGTTTTCGTCATGCTCTTCCCTCCTTATAAATGTTTATTGTTTTTCTTTGATCTTGCGAACGCCGAAAGCTGCTATAAAAAGTACCATCAGTGCTGCGGCAGCTGCGATTATCAGATAATCGACCGAACCGGTATCACCTGTCTTTGGCGGGACCGGATCATCAGGTTCCTTTGGGAATTCTTCTGTCTTAAACGTCCAATCAACGAACCCGATCCTGTCCATATAGCTGTTGTCGAGTTCGGTCGGAACATAAAGATCAAGTGTGAGATCGACTTCACCGCCTGAATAAAGCAGACCGAGAAGAATCCATCCGTCATTGTCAGGAGTCAGCGAGCCTGAAGGACTAAACATATATGCCTGTCCGTTATCATTCCCGACAGAGAGCGACATCTGAAGCTTTGAGAGGAAATCTGCAGAGCTTTCGTCTGCATATTCCGAGCGGAGCCAGATCTTCGTTTTGACTTCCTTTGAGGAATCGTTCCGCACGGTGATCTTCTGTGAACGCTTATCTCCCGGCATAACTCCCTTAAGATCACTGAACAGATCTGTCGGAGAATAATCCGAACCCGGCGCAAAGATATATTCGCGGGAATCTCCGTTATAAGTTACTCTTCCGCCCTCTGCATATACGGCTGAGGTACTCAGAACAAGGATGATCACCGATGTGATAAATACAAAAATTCTTTTCATACGGCATCACCCCTTATGCTTCCGGCCAGCCTGCGGCTCTGAACGTCTCGCCGCCGCTGACGGGATTGTTTTCACTCTGAACTGCCTGAGCGTCTACGGTCAGGGTCAGTGTTTTGCCGATATAGGACTTGTCTACCTTATCGCCGATGATCTCAACATGAGAAAAAACAAGCGGAGAGGTCTCGCCAGGCTGAAGGACACTGCGGTAATAATACCAGCCGTCAACGAGCTGCCAGTTATCCTCGCTGATGTTGAGCTTAAAGCAATCCTCAGCGCTGAGAGCTTCTGAATTCACGCCAAAAACCACCCGCACTCTCAGATAGAACGGATGTTCACAAATGTTTTCAACTGTAACGGCCTTGCTGACGATATCTCCGGGCATAATATATACACCCTCTGAGGGAAATTCTGTTCCCTGGTCGGTTTTTTCATGTATCATCATTTTAAGGTTACCGGAGGTGATCACGTTTTCTGATTTGCCGATAGTTGAGTAGTAAGCGATAGTTTCCTGCATAAACAGAGAGATAAGAACAGCGATAACAGATATTACTGCCAAACGGATCTTAAACTTTCTCAAAGTGATCCCTCCTTTCGCAATTTGCCATCAAAAGACACAAGCGGGGGTCGGGCTTATGTCCTTTGATGACCCCATACCCAAGAGGTATGGGAATCTTTTTGTACTCTTAGTTGCTTATTCCAAGCGACCCGCACCGGTGAGGGTGCGGGTGCAAGGGAAAGATTTATTTTGCCAATTATGCTTCGTCAGCAGGAACTCTTACTCCGTCAACATAGCACTCGCAGATATTCCAAATATCAGTAACATCTGAATCTGTAATATCAAACATAGACTTAATGTTTTCTGCTGTAATCTTCACGCCGTTCTTTGTTGTGTTGTTGATTGTCCATACCTTCGGAACCTTATGAGCATAAATCTGGACACCATCATCTAATTCACAGTTGGAGATTGTAATATCCGCCCAAGAACAGATAACACCATACGAAGCGCTCATATGAAACTTGCAATCTTCAATCACAATTTTTCCGCCATCGCCCCAGCTATTCCAACCGGTAAAGTCACAATTCTTAAGCAACAGTGTACCAGATGTAGTGCCAAAGTTACAAGCATATGCATTCGCCTTGAACGTACAACCATCAAATGTCACGTCACCAGTTTGAGTAACTCCATAAACGCTAGACCACGAATTGCCATTATCAAAGACACAATTTGTGAAAGTGCCTTCACCCTTCATGTTAAGAATTCTACCATCGCCACCTGTTGCAGGATTGAACGATACATTTTCAAAATTAACACTTACGGGTTGAGTTTTGCTCAACAATGCTCCAGCATCCACTTTGGTTTCACCAGAAGTTGAGCCCTTAATCAGAACATTCTCAGGAAGGTTAGCGGGAAGTGCTACTGTACCTTCACCAAGAACAACGGTATCACCAGACTTAGCAGCTTCAATTGCCTCTACTGCATCTGCAACAGCTACAGTAGTCGGCTTAGCAGTAATAATCGTGAAGGGGCTAAATGTCTTTGACCAGATAGTAAGCATACCTGTTGCAGGGTTGTAGAAATAACCCTCAGCAGTTGTATTATCAGCAGTAAGTTTTGTCATAGCGGTTGTTTCATGATATACAACAAGACCGGACTTGCCCTTACCAATATTAAGTTCAACCTTCTTGAGAGAAACTGTCTCCTCGGGAGTAACTGAGATATCATAGGTCATTGCTGTATTGTCATCGCCTATAACGATACCGCCAGGAGTAGTGCCTTCTTTGACCTCGAACGCTACGGCCGTACCGTCATCATAAGCACCAGCCGGAATTGTCAGTGTAGCACCAACACCATTGATAACAGTATCCTCACCGTCAACTGCCTTTGCAGAAGCCTTTGTATTCAAGCCACCCCACTCAGGATGATCTGGGATACCGTTCGCTTTTTCGTCATAATCCTTACCGAATGTATCTTCTTCATAAGATGCCTGCATTGCGATGAGCTGGAGATCAAAAGCGGGAAGTGCTTCGCCCTGATATTCATTGCCTGCTTTTTCCTTCATCTTAAGAACGATAGTAGCATAATCTGCATCCTGATTCTCCTCAAGCTTGTCTTCAATAGGATCAACAGTACCGCTGAATACCTCAGCAAGTGTGCCCTTATAGTAGTTTACATACGGTTCTGTTGTGAAATCGGGACGTGAGTCCGGTGCAGCAACATCCTCAGGAACATAGTATACATCAATTGCGTCTGCAAGCTTTGCCTTTGTAAGGTCATCATCAGAAACAAAACGCAGAGTATACTTAAGTGCAAGACTGCCTTCATTCACAACTTTAACATTTGTCCAAACGGTATAGCCCGGTTCCCACAATTCATAGTTAAATACAGGCTCGCTACTTTCCTTTATTGAAGTATATTTATCATAGCCGGTATTTCCGCCCTTGACCTGAAGATCTACTTTCAATGTACCGGCAACGATCTTGTTGTTAGAAGACGTTACTGAATCTGTGAACCACGCATAAGATGTTCCGATCAGCATTGAGGTACAAACTGCTACTGAAAGCAAACTCGCAAATATCGCTTTTTTTGTAACTCTTTTTTCTTTCATTTTGCTTTTCCTCCTTGTATGTAGGATAATAAAATATGTAATGGATAAATAATGAAATGACAGCTTGTGCCGCCTTTATACGGACGGCCGCTGACCGCCCGTGTGATCCGACAGCATTATGCTGCCTACACCTCAGTGGTCAATGGATCAATCTGTAATTTTCATACCGACTGTTTCAAAGGCATACTTAGCCTGCTCAAATACAGTTGATTTTCCGCCGTCAAGGTTCTTAGTCTGGACTGCCTGTGCTTTTACATCAATAGTAAAGCTTCCCTGCTCATCCACGTTGCCATCAGCATCTGTCTTCCTGCTGAAATGATCTGCCTGCTCTTCAGTCATAGAATCAGGGATCTTAACATCCTTGAATATCCATGTCTCTGCGCCTGCGGGAAGAATACCGTTGCCATAATAAACATAGGTAAGCGTACCGTTGTTATCAGAAGTATAAACCGGATCATAATCGGTATCCAAAGCAAAGCCGATATCATTGAACTCTGTTACGATGTCTGTCAGTTTGATATCAGCGGGAGCGACAGTATTGGTATCTGTCGAGAGCAGACCCGCCCATGCATCAGCATCGCTGACTGTTACGATGATACGGACGTACTCATCGTATTTACCTGTGTTTTCGACGTGAGGCTCCTTCGTAAGAGTATCGCCCGGCATAACATCGGGATACTCTGTACCGTCAGGATCCTTGTTATTATCGGGAGTTTTCTCCCATACGTCTACGTCAAATTCTTTGTCCGGATCATCTGGTTGGTCAGAGCTTGCAACCATAAACTTGTTCTGCACAGTGTCAGATGCGGAGAACCATGCGATAGATCCAGCAGATACGAGAGCAGCCAAGCTGACTACAAGAGCGCCGACAAGCACCTTCTTTTTGGTGTTTTTCATCAGATATCCTCCTTTCTTAAAAAATAATAAAATTTATTTCAGCATCGCCATCCGGTGTCGCCGTCCGGTAATGACTAAAACCTTATTCATCCGATTTCTTTTCGGCTGTCTCAGGCTGTACAGCCTCCTTGCTTTCCGAACTTTCTTCCGCTGAGATATTTTCCGGAGCGTCAGCCTGCGAAGCTGCCTCAACCGAAGTCTCAGCCGTCTTTGTTTCTGCCGAAACATTTTCAGTTCCGGAAGTACCGATGCTCTCAGCGGCAAGGGTATTCTTTTTCTTTTTGCGTTTTTCAATGATATCCGGCAGGAATACCATAAATATAAGCACAACGCATATCCCAATAGTAACATACATCCCGGGCGGATTCTGGATATAATCGGAAACATATCCGAGCTTCGGGATCTTATACTGCGGCACACCGATAAGGTTTTTGTAGTGGACGGGGCTTGAGTCTATTGTATCGTTTGCATCGCCCTTTGTATAGAACTGCTGATTTTCGGCATCTATCCTTACAACACGGTGAGTTGCAACTACAAGGTTCTCGTTCAGCACAAATGTTATCGGGTCGCCCTCTTCTACTGACTCGGGATCGACAGTCTTGACATAGATCAGATCACCGACCTCATAAGTCGGACTCATACTTCCTGATGTGACGTTAAAGACACGGTAGCCCATTATCCTCGAACCCATCAGAAACAGAGCAAAAAGCACGATGATAATTACCAGTATCGTTGAAACGACACTCCAGATCTTCAGAACCTTAAGCTTCACGGCAGGCTGCCTCCTTTACGCATTGCTGTCATCAGATGAACCTTTTTCATCCAAAGCAACACTATCATCCTGTTCAGACTTTGTTCCGGCATCTGCAGAGCTTTCGGTTTTTACGTCATCCTGAACAGCTTCTGCCGGAGCGTTTCCGGCATCCTGTTTGTCATCATTTTTCTGTTCACCGACACCCTGTTCGCCAAGCTTAGCTCTGAGGGCTTCAAGTTCAGCGAGCATCTGGGCGTTCTTTTCTCTTTCTGAAGCAAGCTGATCCTTTTCTCCCTGCATATCAGCCATCTGCTGCTGCTTATAACGGCGGAAAAGCATGAAGCTCTTTGCGCCCTGATAGATTATGAGCAGCATGAACGGGATAAATATACAGACAACATACCCTGCAGGGGTCTTCATAAAATTGAAGAACCTGCCCATACCCGGTACCTTATTTTCATATTTTCCCAGTATATACATATATGTAACGATCGTTTCATCGTCTGTATCGGTCGTAGTACCGTAGGTCACGAAGCCCGGATTTCCTCTGGCATCCGTTGTTTTCTTCCTGATCTTATGGGTAACGGTCTCGCCGAAGCTGCTCTTGTCCTGAGATATAAATGTGATAATATCTCCCTCTTCAAGACTTTTGGGATCTACTTCCTTGACCATTATAAGGTCTCCTGCCTTAAAATCCGTTGCACTCATGGAGTCTGAGTTTACTATGTAGAGCTTATAGCCCATAAGCTGACGGTCGTTACGGTTAAATGTATTGACCGATATGATCGTAAAGATCGTCATAAGGACTGCAAAAACAACTATAGTCCAAAGCAAAATATTTTTAATTATGATAAGCGCTTTTTTCAAGGTATTTCTCTCCTGACAGAACATCTGAAAATTTCACAAAAGAGACCGACCCAGACAGCAAAACTCTCCCAACAGCTTCCATGCCGCCGGGTATTTCTGTCCGATATTTAGCCCAACAAATCCTTTTTCCGATCTCTCTTTGAAGATATCTGTTAAAATATTAACACAATTAGCCCAACAATTCAAGCAAATTTGTAATATTTATTTTTTTGTTTATATTTACAAATATATAATCATCACATTGTTTAACTTTCCGAAAAACCGCATACAAAAAACAGCCCCGTAAACGAGGCTGTTTTTCTGCGCTCAGCGCTTTTTGTATATTACAAGCTCAGGGTCTTTACCGTCTTTTTTATAGGTACAGACAAGAATAAAATCCATGTTTGCAAGTACCCCGAAGCATCTGTCCCCGCCGAATTCACATTCAAGCTGATTTCCGAGATATGTGGCATTATCATCAAGGAACTTTACGGTTTCTCCGCTGGGCAGCCTATAGGCAAGGTTGACATAGCTGCCAACAAGAGCATTGAGCTTTTCAAGTCTTGGCATTCCTTCGATGGCCAGCCCGTTGATCTCATCAATGAGTTTCCTTTTGAATTCATCAAATGCCCCGCCGCTGCCAAGCTCGCTGTAGCGTTTCCAATAGTCAAGCTGCGGGAGCATATCTTTCAGATAAGCCCGCACCTCACCTTCTGAATGATCCTTGTTTGACATATTCCTGACGCACACTTCGATAAGATCATCAAGATCGCTGTACATATATTCCCCGTCAGCGTAGCACCACTTGCAATAGCTCGGATTCGGCGAACCGTCCTTTTCCCTGCTGATGATCTTTTCTTCAAGCGGCATACCGCAGCACTGACAGATAAGTTTTTGCTGAGAGCCCAGAAGTGTATTTATCGTAACGCCAAAAAGCTCGGACAAAAGCTTCAGCGTTTCTGTATTCGGGACAGTCTCTCCGTTTTCCCAGCGTGATACCGCCTGACGGGTCACAAATACCTTCTCTGCAAGTGCATCCTGAGATAATCCGTTTTTGACACGAAGTTCATATATGATATCCTTTGTTTCCATTGCTGACACCTCCATATAGTTTTATTATATCATGGCATCAGATTTTTTCAAAGCAACTTGCTGTTGCCCCGCCTTATACTCATTTTTCATCCGCAGGTGTTTTTGTATTTTTTTCTGACCCCGTTTTACCTCTGTATTCAAGGCAAAGCATCGTAAGGTCGTCAAACTGTTCTTCATTGTTTACAAAGCCGTCAACAGCCTTCCGGACATTTTTCAGGATAGTTTCGGCATCAGCATCCGGCTGTTCGTTCAGTGCGCAGATAAGTCTGTCCGTTCCAAAAAGCTCTTCCTTTTCGTTTACCGCTTCGGGAACACCGTCCGTATAGAGGAATATCTTTGAACCGGGAACAAGCTGCACCTGATATTCCTTATATTTCATGCCGTCCATCGCCCCGATCACAAGCCCGTGCTTGTCCTTGAAAATTTTGAATATGCCTTCGGGATCACTGAATACCGGCATCTCATGTCCGGCATTGGCAGCGGTAAGCCGTCCTGTGGATATTTCGAGGATGCCAAGCCAGACGGTTACAAACATATCCTCTTTGTTGTTTGAGCAGATCGCTGAATTTGCAGCGCTGAGTATCTCTGCGGGACTTTTTCCCATCATGGCAACATTGGACAGCAGTATCTTTGAAGACATCATAAACAGTGCTGCGGGAATCCCCTTTCCGGAAACGTCTGCAATTATGATACACAAATGATCGTCGTCAACAAAGAAATAGTCATAGAAATCTCCGCCGACCTCCTTTGCAGGATCCATCGAAGCATAAAGATCAATTTCCGTGCGCTCTGGAAAAGCCGGAAATGTGTTCGGCAGCATATTGGCCTGTATTTTTGCTGCAAGAGAAAGTTCCGTGCTTATGCGCTGCTTCTCCGCTGTGATCTTTGTGATATCGTCAATGTAATCTATGATCCTCTTCTCCATCTGATCAATGGATGACGCTAATATGCCGATCTCATCATTGTTCCTTACAACATCTCCAAGTTCTTTTTCCGCCGCCTTATTTTCTTCCGCAAATCGGCTCGCTTCTTTTGTGATATGTTTCAGCGGCTTTAGCAATACAAAATGAATGTATACGGACTGACCGATTATCACAAGCACTGTTACGGTTATCAGAACAATAAATACCTTGTTGAGATATGTATTGCGCACGCTTACGAGGGAATCCATCTGGCGCTGAACGCACATAATGGCTTCTGTTCTGCCGGAAACGTCCTTAATGGGTATCATGGCTGTAATGTGCGGGTCTGTTTCGATATAGCCCTTTTCACGGACAACAAGCTCACGCTCGGATGTTCCGTCATACAGCCTTTTGTATTTTTCACGGTATTCGTCATTTGTGGTCTCACGCACAGTTCCGAATTCATATTTGGCATAATCAATGTTATCGTTTATCGTGGAAAACAAAAATGTTATATGTTCATAATCTGTAGTATCAGGGCGTATGACATAGATGAATGTTACTCCTGATGAGTTGCATAATTTTTCAAGCTTGTACCATGTTTCAAGATATTCCTCTGTCCTGCCTCCGCTCTGAAAATAATCGTCTATCCTGTTTGCGTCGATCAGGGTAACAGCAGTGTCAGCGGTATAGAAGGCATCGTCAGAATACTGTTCGAGAAGTGCGTCTGTGAATTCGATGTATCCGAGCGCTCCTATTATAACAGAAAAAACCGTCAGCAGCATAACAATGCCGAAAACACTCTTGACTACAATACTGACCCTGAATTTATTTCTTCTTTTCTTTTTCATTTTCCTTCACTCCATCAGAATATCCTCACGCCTGACTTTTGGGATGACGTTTTTTATATAATAACATTATTCATTATACATTTCATAGAGAATTATAAAAATCTACTTTTTTAACAACATATAATCCTGTGTTTTAGTAATAATAATGCAGATATTTTTCACAACGGTGACCGCCGTTCTTCTTTACTTTTTTTGAATAACGTGTTATAATCGCAGGTATGAATGACATATATTGAAGGAGTTAAAAAAATGGATCTTATACCAAGCTTTTCCGTTGACCATACGCTCATCATTCCGGGTATTTTCACCAGCCGTGTGGATAAAGTCCGGGACAGTATGATAACGACCTATGACATCAGGCTTACAAGACCAAACAAAGAGCCTGCTATTGACACCGCTGCTATGCATTCTCTTGAACACCTCATTGCGACCTATCTCCGCAATGATCCCGACTGGAAGGATGAGATAATATACTGGGGTCCGATGGGATGCCTGACAGGCTTTTATCTCATTCTCAAAGGCAGCCGTCCTCCTCAGGAGATATATGATCTGCTGCTCAGGGCTTTCAGGTCATTGGAGGATGCACAGGATGTTCCCGGTGCAACAGAGAAAAACTGCGGAAATTATCTCATGCACAACCTTGCAATGGCAAAATGGTATGCCCGGAGATTTGCCGGCTATCTTGAAACAAATGCCGGTAATCCTGAGATATTTGAATATCCGAAAACAGAACGCCTCATAACTGACGACGGACAGTCATTTTTTGATTCGTAAGCACTTGCCCGTCAGTTTTACCGCAAGATGATATAAATACAAAAACGCAGATACGCTCCGGAACAGAAACGTATCTGCGTTGTTTTTATTATGCCGGAGATCATAAGATCACTGAACCAAGATAATCCTTTACCTCCTGTACCGTTTCAAGCTGCATTACCTTTTCTGCAACCTCGTCCGCCCGTTCCTTTGTCCAGCCGGAAATGCACTTTCTCACTCTGAGAACGCTCGGTGCAGATACGCTGAACTCCGTAAGTCCGAAGGAGATCAAAAGCGGTATCATCATCGGGTCCGCTGCCGCTTCACCGCACATTCCAACGGGTATGCCCTCCTGTCTTGCAGCAAGGATAATTGAACGTATCATCCTCAGAACACTTGGCTGGAGTGCCGAATAGAGGTAAGAAACATCGCTGTTTCCTCTGTCCGCTGCCATCGTATAGCCGGTGAGGTCATTTGTGCCTATGCTGAAAAAGTCGGATTCCTTTGCAAGCATATCTGCGATTATTCCGGATGCGGCAGTTTCGGTCATTATTCCGACCTTGATATCCCTGTCAAACTCTATACCCTCAGAAGCAAGCTCAGCTTTCAGTTCTTCAACAAGAGCCTTTCCTTCCCTGACTTCTTCAACACAGGTGATGAGCGGGAACATGATACTGATGTTTCCAAAGGCGCTGGCACGAAGTATCGCACGGAGCTGGATCCGGAACAGATCACGGTTTTTAAGGCAATAGCGGATCGCCCTGAATCCCATAAACGGGTTATCTTCCTTTGCAAGACCGAGATATGGTATATCTTTATCGCCGCCGATATCAAGAGTCCTGATGATGAGCGGCTTGCCTTTTAGTATCATTGCGGCTTTTTTGTATTCGCTGAACTGTTCTTCTTCTGACGGAACGGATGTCTTGTCCATAAAGAGGAATTCCGTCCTGAACAGTCCCACACCCTCGCCGTCAAATTCGAGAGCCTTTGCCGCATCTTCGGGCTTGCCGATATTGCACACAAGCTCATATACCGTGCCGTCAGCCGAAACGGTGGGTTTTCCTCTGAATTTTTCAAGCTCTCTGCGCTCCTGCATGAGTTTTTCACGTTTTTCGGTGTAGGCTTTGAGCTGAGCCTCGTCAGGAGAAAGTATTACATCGCCCTTATTTCCGTCAATTACCGCCTGCTCGCCGTTCTGGGCTGTTTTCATTATATCAGGCGCACTCATAACAGCGGGTATCTCCAGCACTCTGGCAAGGATAGCGCTGTGTGAGGTCGTGCTGCCTGTTTCTGTCAGGATGCCGGCAACATTTTCTTTTTTGATCTCGGCGATCATTGATGGTGTAAGTTCCTTTACACAGATTATCGTTCCTTCGGGAACATCCGACAGCTTTACTTCCTTTATTCCCAGAAGGATGCTCAGTACACCTGTTTTTACGTCTCTTACATCCGCCGCCCTTTGTTTTGTCACATCGTCATCTGCGGCGGAGAATATCTGTATAAACATATCGCACATGGTCTCAAATGAAGCTTCCGCACACTGTCCGCCGCCGATAAGCTTATCGACCTCTCCGAGAAGGAAGGGATCCTGCACAAGGCTTATATGTCCCAGCATTATCTCGGCTTCTTTTTCGCCGGCTGTCTTTTTAAGAGCCTCAGCCTGTTCACGGGTATTGGCGCAGAACTGTTCTACAGCGTCAGCAAAACGTGCTTTTTCTGCCGCTGTATCGGAGACCTGTTTGGGAGTGTATTCGAGAGAATGTTCTTCTACGAGAAGGATCTTTCCGATACCTATACCTCCGGAAACGCCTATTCCTTTCATAATATGTTCCACCTCCGTCTGTTTATAAGGGACTGCCGAAAGACAGTCCCTGAATTTTTTTGACTATATCCCGATAATGATATTATTCGCCGAAGCCGTCCTCGATCATCTTTGCGCCCTCAGCAAGAGCTGCTTCTTCCTGATCGCCGTCACAGACAAGCTCTATCTCACTGCCGCATTTCATGCAGGCTGCAATAAGATTGAGGGTACTCTTTGCATTGTAGCTGTTGCCGTTGAAATTGATGGTTACTTTGCAGGGATATTTACCCATAGCGCCTGCAAATACGGAAGCGGGTCTCATGTGGAACCCCTGTGCGTTCGGAACTGTCAAGAATTTTGATACCATAATGATTCTCCTTTACAAATAATTTGATATTTCTGTTAAACAGTATTCGTTGTGTCATTAAAACCGTAGACGTAGATTGAGCAGCCAAATCAAACCTTTATGGTTTGCAACGCGGGCGTTTATATGTGAAGTTTATTGCGTTTCAAGTTGTTCTGTGCGATCACGCACTTTCTTAGGTCTTTTGAGGAAGGAAAGCATGAGCGCACCAACGAATGAGCCGATAATAAGTGCAAGCCCATACAGCCACGGTTCACCGATTGTTGCAATTACAAACAAACCGCCGTGAGGAGCTCTTAACGTACAGCCGAATAACCAAGAAAGTCCGCCTGCCGTTGCAGCGCCGAGTGCGCAGGAAGGAATAACTTTGAGAGGATATGAAGCAGCATAAGGAATTGCACCTTCGGTAATGAAAGAAGCTCCCATAAGGAAGTTTACTATACCGTTTTTGCGCTCTTCAGGAGTCCAGCATTTTTTGAAAATAGAGGTTGAAAGGGCTATTGCAATAGGCGGCACCATCCCTCCGATCATTACGGAAGCCATGATCTGATAACCTGCTGTTGTTCCCGAAGCAAGCATACCCGTGCCGAATACATAAGCGGCTTTGTTGA
>DBWG01000045.1:0-1814 GCA_002308635.1 Ruminococcaceae bacterium UBA1244
TCCAAAAGGTGCGATTTTTTGTCCAAAAGGTGCGATTTTTTGTCCAACCCCCTTTCCGGAAACCCGCATGAACAGCGGGTTTCAAGGGGGTGCAAAAAAAGGTAAGTCTTGTAAGATATTATAAGACTTATAACAACCACCGTCCCCCTATTGACAAGGGGGGCGGTTCGGTTTATCTTATGGTAAAAAAATATTACTTCTTATGGTTTTAATATTTTTATGGTGGGGTAGATATACGAAGCCAATAGTTTCTTCTTTCCGGTAGTTTATAAAACCGAAAGAAGAAAAAACTTTATTCAGGTCATGGAAGATATTTAGAAGCCACAGCTTTTTTATCTTTCGGTAGTTACAGAAAGGAATGTTCCGCCCGTGGATTTTCAAACCGCAGTCGAGGCTATAAAACAATATCTGCCCGATTATGCAGAAGAGCATCTTGAACACTCCAAAGAGAAAAACAAGTTTGTCTGTATCTTTTGCGGAAGTGGAAACGGATTGAACTCAACTGGTGCTTTTACTGTCTATCGGTCGAATTACTATTGCTTTTCATGTTATCAGCACGGAGATATCTTTGATCTTGCCGAGAAAGTTGAAAATATTTCTAAAAATTCGGTAGTTCAGTATCTTGCCGATAAATACCATGTGAGGTTAGATTTTTTAACCGAAAGAAAAAAAAATTCTTCAACAGACGAAAATTCTTCTTTTCTTTCGGTAATTGGAAATGGCGGGACAGCCACAAAGGAATGTTCCGCCGCTTTGAATGTTGAAAACTGTGACGAGGAAAATTTTGATTCTTTCTTTTCGGATGCAAACAGGCATTTGTGCGAAACAAGCTATCATCGGGGAATCTCTCTTGAAACGCTGAATCGTTTCAACGTTGGTTTTGTGCCTGAATGGAAGCACCCGAAAAATACTCATTCTCCGGCTTCTCCAAGACTTGTTATTCCTACTTCTTCCGGGTCTTATCTTGCAAGAGATACCAGAAATGAGGAGGAAATTCCGGATAATCAGAGAAGCTATGTCAAGTCAAAGGTCGGCAGGGTACATATTTTCAACGAGAAAGCTCTTGAAACAAGCAATATCGTGTATGTGGCTGAGGGAGAGCTTGATGCGCTGAGCATTATTGACATTGCCGGATATGACAGTGCCGTAGGGCTTGGAAGCGTCAGCAATGTGGATCTTTTTCTTTCGGTTCTTGATAAAACGGCGCATAAGCCGAAGTTTATCATAGCTCTTGACAATGACCGTGCCGGAGAGAAGGCAGGAAACGAACTGACAGCCGGATTTGACGGGCGCGGTATTGAATATTGTGTTTATGATCCCTGCGGGAGCTGTAAAGACCCGAATGAAGCTCTGATGAATAATCCAGAAATGTTCAGGAGGGCGGTTATGTACGGAATAGAGCATATTGATGATCTTATAGCCCAAAGACTGAATGATGACGAGGAAGACCGGAAAGCTGAGTATGACGGTCAGTTTTCTGCAAAGGTCTTTCTCAGGGACTTTGTTGACGGTATTTCTGAGAGCGTCAATACGGAGGCCATACCGACAGGCTTTGAAGCGCTTGACAATATGCTGGACGGCGGACTGTATGAAGGTCTTTACGGTGTCGGTGCTATATCCTCTTTGGGTAAAACGACCTTTGCTTTGCAGATAGCGGATCAGATCGCCGCACAGGGGCATGAGGTGCTTGTTTTTTCCCTTGAGATGTCAAGGAATGAGCTGATAGCCAAAAGCATCAGCCGGAACACTCTCAGGCGTGTGAAGCAGTCAGGCGGCAATATGCAGCATGCCAAGACCACAAGGGGCATTATGTC
>DBWG01000045.1:1929-12068 GCA_002308635.1 Ruminococcaceae bacterium UBA1244
GCCGAGACTATCGCAGAGCAGGTCAGAGAGCATATAGAGAGCGGACACAAGCGGCCTGTTGTGATCGTTGACTATCTCCAGATACTTTCCCCGAAGAATGAAAAGTGGACGGACAAACAGAATACTGACAATGCGATACTCACATTCAAACGGTTGTCGAGGGACTATAAAATTCCGGTGATCGTGATCAGCTCCTTCAACCGTGAAAATTACAGTGTCAGGGTATCAATGCAGGCATTCAAAGAGAGTGGGGCTATCGAGTATTCAACGGATGTGCTGATCGGCTTGCAGCTAAAAGGAGTAGGAAACAAGAATTTTGACATAGATCAGGCAAAGAGCAAAAATCCCCGTGAGGTGGAAGCCGTGATACTCAAGAACCGCAACGGCAGGACAGGCGGCAAGATTGGATTTGACTTTTATGCCATGTTCAACTACTTTGCTGAGTCAGATGCTGCTCCGATGTCGTCGGAGGATGCGGCTTTGAGCAGTAAAAAAAGCAGGCGGCTTTGACAAAATAAGGGTAAAATATTAGACATAGCCCTGAGACGCCGTAGGATTCGTTCTGCGGCGTTTTTTGCCTTTGGGTATGAAAGTATATTGCTTTGCTGTTAAAATGCGTTACAGGGCTCGCTATGACCTCTGTAGAGCATTCTGAAAGCCGTGCAGAAGATTCATAGAAAATTCTGTAACATCATGCCGGTATTTTTGAGCAGTAAAAAAGGCAGACGGCTTTGATAAAAAATAGGGCAAAATATTAGACATAGCTCTAAAACGCTGTAGGATTCGTTCTGCGGCGTTTTTTTCTTTAGGTATGGAAAGTTATTGCTTTGCTGTTAAAATGCGTTACAAGGCTCGCTGTGCTCGTTTTAGAGGCATTCCTGAAGGCGTGTCAATATTCAGCCGGAATTTTTGGTGATATTTCAGGTCTGTCCTGTTTGATGTATCATTTTTTTGAATAGCTGACCATGAATTAAACGCACAAAATATTCACAAAAGTATGTAAGTGAGTATGACTGTTACTGATTATTTAATTATATGTATTATTTATGATATGGACAATTATATAAAAAATTATATATAAAAATCAGCATACAGACGGATTTGAAAAATGTGTTTTGAAAAAAATCACGTCAGTGATAAGCGGTATGTTTTTCTGTACGGTGATACTTTTTTAAAGAGAATCAATGACATAAATAACAATTTATATAATTTCTAATGTCAATAATTATATAAATATTTATATTGTCAATATCAGACCTGTAATGAATAAATGTGTATAATATGAACGCATAAGAACAGCAGCCTTTTTACCGCTCAGTATTTTCATTATGGAGTTGTTTTTGTGTAAAAAGTATGATATATTTAAATAAATAATTTTATCGAGCGAGGCGGTAAAAATGGACGAAAAAAAAGGGACCATCACCAGACGTACTGAAACAGCACTTGACAGACTTCAGAATGAATTTACATCTCTGCATACCAAAGACGAATTTATGCAGAAACTCCGTTATTTTTATGAAACAAAGGACAGATCTGCGCTGCCTTTTCTGATGAACGAACTGTGCAGGATGTTTGCCGACTGCGGGATCGGATGTGAACCGGACAGGGAACGCAGCTATTATGAGGAATTGATAAAAAAATTGGATATTCCGGAAGATCAGGATGAACTTGAGGACATTATACTGATAAAGCTGTTTGAAATATACAGAGAATATCCATCACCGGAAGAGTATCTGGAGCGTCTGATCTGCCGTCTGGAAAACAGTGAAGACAGCCGGAAGGATGATACTCTCCGCCTGCGTATACTCAGACGCTTCATCGGATACGGTAATTATCTTTCCGATGCAGGCTACAAGGGAAAGGAACATATCATAGACTATGTAAAAAGCAGGATAGGAAAGGAACCGTCTGAAAACGATGTTATGAACTGCATTGACGACGGTGTTTTTGATATCCTTTCGGAAAACAGAAAAAAATATTCACTGCTGAGCGCCGCAGATTCGCTTGCTTCCGGCAGGTTCCGCACGGATGCAACACAAAAGGATCTTTATTTCTTTGCTATGGCATACGGCATGACATACGATCCTGCAGCTCCGGATCCTGAAAAAGATATTGAGATCAATCTTTTCAGAGATTATTACAATAACAATCTTATGCGATTCATATCCGGAGAAAAACAGACACACTACGAACAGGACCCTTCCGGCAGGGGGATCAACTACAAGAGCTATAAAGAGATGATATATCTGTATTTTATCGCACAGGAACTTTCTCCCGCAGAAAAAATAAAAAAGGCCGGAGCTATGGAAAAGCGTGTCGAAAAGGAGCTGAAATCAAGGATAAAGACAAAGGCCGGCGAACCGCAGCAGACTGTTTTTTACAGAAATGTTTTCCGAGGAGCAGCAGGACGGCCGCCGGAAGATATATTCGCTTATCCGGAGGAAAAATTCGAGGAGTTCCTGAAGGATAATTATGCACTGAAGGACAGCGACATCAAAAGCCAGAATACAGCGTACAGAGTCTATAGATCGGTCATCAGGGATCTCAGGTCTGCACCGGGCGTGACGGATAAGGATAACTTCAGATACAGTCTCTGTTTTACAGACAGGAATGCTTTCAAAAAAAATAAGCGCAGCGCTCTGCTGAAAAAATACAGCGGGCTTGATCCGGTAAGATTTTCGTCATTTCTGGAGCTGATCGACAAGATAAACGGCCATCTTGTATGTATGCTGACAGAGGATGAAAACGCATCTTCCGAAAATGAAAAAAGCCGTATCACACGGACAAAGCTTCTTTCGGCATTCTATTATCTTTACAATGAAACAAAGCTTTATATGAGATCTGAGACCGATTCTTACAGAGAAAGATATATGACATTCAAGGACGTCTATGAGGATTTTGAGGATCATGCCAATAAATTGCTGAACGAAGCTTTTTATCAGCCTATAAGCAGCAAAAATATTTTTGATGTTCTTATGATCCTTTCGTCATATTATTACATAGAACAGTAAAAGAGGAGTGTCGGACAAAAATGGAAAGAAAGGCACTTGATGAGGGTTATATACTTGAGCTTGGAGAAAAAGAATTTATCATAGAGAAATTAATAAGCACAGACGGAGCTTCCGTCATCTGCTACAGAGCATACAACGGGAATTCCAGCGGGATACTGAAGGAATTCTGGCCTGAGAACATGGATGGACTGTACAAAAACAGCGAAGGCAGGATCGAATGTTATCCGCCGTCACGGGATATTTTTGACGACAGAAAGGGAAAGTATCTTGAAGCCTATAATAAAATAAATTCAGCAAAAAAAACACAGCCCGAACTCCAGAGATTTATCCCTTTCTGGGAAGAATATGATGAAAACGGGAATTTATATATATGGATGCCGGAATCTGAGGTAATGCCTTTTGAGGATTACTGCAGCCTGATGCACGAAGATCCGGGATACAACAGAAAATACAGACTGCATCAGGCAGTATCGGCTGTACAGACCCTTGCGGAATGTGTCAGACTGCTCCACTGTCAGGGTCTGCTTTACAGGGATATCAAGCCGTCTAATTTCGGGCTTGCCAAAAAAGGCAGCGACGATATTTCTCCGCAGAATCTGACGCTGTTTGACATAGATACTGTATGCAGTCTGAAGGAAGCAGAGGATCAGGCGGCAGGCACAGAAGGCTATATTGATCCTAAAATAAAAACCGGACAGCGTCATACAGACAACAAAACGGATATATATGCCATCGGAGCAACGCTTTTTCATGCCCTTGTCGTGACAGAAGAAACAAGAAAAAACGGTTTTCTCTATGCTCCGGCGTTTGAAAAAAAGCTTGCAAAAATGGTGAATGAGTCAGAACTGCTGGAGGAATCCGATAAAAAAGTCAAAAGTAAGCTGTCGGCAATACTGCGGAAATGCTTTTCTTACGAATATGACGGATGTGACGGTCTTATCAGCGATCTGACGGAGCTTTGCAGCAGCGCAAGGATCGATATGCTGAAAGAGCCGGATGACTTTTCCTGTTTTCTTGCCGTGCTGTGCAGTCTGTATGAACACCCGCTCTATGAGCCTGTTAAAAAGGAGATTGCAGAAAGCACAAACAACGATATACCCCTCAATATTCTTCTGATCGGTCAGGGAAAACATTCTCACAGAGTTCTTGATGCCTGTCTGCAGGCCGGTCAGATGCCGCGCATCAGACTCCATGTTACCGTTCTGTATAAAAATGAAACGGAAATGAAAAAATACAGGGATTTATATATCCAAAGCCGTCCCGCTCTGGATAAATTTTTCAGTGTCGATGCGGAAAACGGCAAAGAATTATCGGATGTAGGCGATTCCTATGGAGAGATCGTCTTTACTGCGGCCGATGATCCTGAAAAATATCTCAGTGAGCATCAGAACACGCATTATATCATTATCGCCTCGGATGACGATGATGACAACAGGAGCATTGCTCTTAATGTCAAGGATATCTCTGAGAACAGTACAGTAAGCTATATAACATCAGGCAGTTCCGGAGATGATGGAGCCGGCGTTTGCCCGATCTGTCTGAAAAATTTCAGGAACATCGTATCTTTTCCCGAGATAGAAAGAATGGCGCTGAATGTTCACCTTACCTGGTATCCCGATCTGCATGATGAGTATAAGACGATCAAAAAGCGTTTCAGGGAACGTTATAACTATGTTTCCTGCATATCCAATGCCGTATCCCTCAAATATAAGCTGATGAGCATCGGTATCGACATAAATGAAAAGGACAGCCTCCGGGCGGCAGAGGAGTTCAATGAAAAAAAGGGTGCGTTCCGTGATATGCTTATATGGATGGAACACAGACGCTGGGTGACGGAAAAGATCTGTTTCGGCTGGATCCGGAAAGTACCGGATAAAAACTTTGACGGTATCACAAAGGATGAAGCTCATAAAGAACACGTCTGCATAGTAAAAAGCAGACCTGACAATATGCTTGACGAGCTTTACGGCAGGAATAAAGACTGGCCGGGACCAAAGGATAAAGAGACCGGAGAACTGGACGAGCTTGACAGGCTTTCAGTTATCATGCACGGCATCTATGCAGATGTACCGGCGGACAACTACGGATTCTGTATGCACACTGAAAACATAAGCAGATATGTAAGCGGTGACAAAAAAGCATATTCGGACTTCCGTGAGTGGGTATCCTGCATAAGGGACGTTCTTAACGGGCAAAGAAACAAGTATAAGCTTCTTAAAGGACTAAGGGCATCATTTTACAATACGCTTAATAATCAATCAAAATTCTCCCCTGCCAAAAGACGTGTTGTATTGGCAGAAGCAGAAGCCCTCGAAGCCTGCTGTGATCATGCTCTGAAATCTAAGGAATACAAAAACTGGAAAAATCTGGACGCCGACCTTATCGACAATATTCCCTTCATACTGACATACACAGACAAAGCGTGGCTGGCAGTGCCGTTCTGGACGAATACGGGAAAATTCCGCGCTTTTTCAAACGTTTCCGCCGCCCTTACAGCTGATCCGGAAAGGCTCATTTATCTGTGCGAGGCAGAATCAGATACTGATATAACAGCTGTCAGTAATTCTCTTCAAAGTGTATACCGCATAAAGAGGAAAAAGAACCTCAGGGCAAAGATCTCGCTTATGATACTTAGCAGCAAGACAAATGAGTTATTCAAAGATGAAAAAAAATCAAAGGAATTAAATGACCTGATTAAGATCCAATTCATTCAGCTGAAAAGGAGATCCAAAGACAAAGAATCCTTGTCTAAAGAATCCTTGTCTGACATTCTCAGACGGGCGGATATCAGAATATTCGGCAGCTATGACGAGCTTCGTGAATGTCTGGAAAATTACAGCATCAACAAAAACAGGAACAGACAGTTCTTCGCAATAGGAAAAAATAATCACCCGTTTTCCAGGAAGCTGGAAAAGAATGGATTTTATGAAGCGCTGCCCGCATTTATTTTTGACGAAGGAAAAACGATATTTTCCGACTACAAAAAAGAAGCCGGAAAATGCGGTATGCTGGTGTATATCCGCAGAAACGAATATTTTACCGTTGCCGATATGACGGCATTCAGGGGACATACCTTCCTCAGCAACGATAATCCCGAATTTTTTGATGATGTCGTCAGTATGTGGGAGCTTTACAAAAAAAATACAGGCGCATGGAAATCACTGTGCAACGATCTTTCAAATTACAACTCAAAAAATGATTTGGCTGTTGAGACGGAAGAGATAAAAAACCGTGCGGAATACCGTTATGTTCTTCCTGCGGCGTGCCGGGCAAATGCGGAAAGAATATCCCTGTACTTTAAAAATGAAAAAACAGATACCATAAAAATTTCTTTAAAGGACAGAACAATAGACACCTTTGAAGTAAAGATCGAAGACCGCTGCGGCAATAAGAAGGTTTTTGACAGGCTGTTTGGCGGTAATTTCTATATGCTCATGCAGCCTCTTTACGTCAGTGAATTATATAAGAAAAAAGAAAAAAATAAACTCAGAATACATATAGTGCTTGATGACCTGAGGGTTAGCGGGTTTGTCTTCAGCGATACTTCCGGACTTTTGCCTGAGCTGCAGAAAAGGGGATTTATTGCAGGCCTTTACAATATCAAAAATGACGGCAAGCAGTTATTCAGCTTCTGGTTTACATCAGCCCAGTCAAAAAGACTGCTGACCTCTGCGGGAAGAATGTTCGAGATATATGTCTTCCAGAAACTCAGGGAATGCAGGAAATTCAGCGATATAGAGAGCAGTTGCAGGATAAAATGGAGCGGAAATGCAGAACAGACAGGCAGATCCGAGAGCAACGAAATAGACGCTGTTGTAACAAAGGGATTCCGGAGTCTTGTTATCGAATGCAAGGCACGAAATGAAATAGAGAAAAAAGAGCTGAACGATATACTGAAAAAGCTGGAAACGATCACCATAAATGCGGGGATCAACGCTCAGGCCGTTCTTATAGCGGATATGGACAGCAGCATTTCAAAAGAATATAAGCAGAAAGCAAACGATATGAAAATCAAAATAGTGACTGATCTTGATGAGATCACCAATATTGATAAAACACTGCTTGACATCATCGGAGGAAATTACAATCCAAAAGCCGAATAAATTTTTCCAAGGAGACCGGAATTTTTCCGGTCTCTTTTTTTCATCAGCACTGCGCCGGCGGCAAGCTGCCGCACCCTATTTCGCGCTCTGATCCTTCCGCATCGGACACTTTATTGCCGCGGAACGACATTTTCGCATCGGAAAGAATTATAGCGCGAAGTCGGCACCGGCGGCTCGCCGGCGCACCCCATGAAAAAGTGGGTTTTCGGATGATGTATAATATGTGTGTACGAAAAAAAGCTATGACATATTTAAAAGGAGCGGATGAAAATGAAAAAAAGAAACAGCGTTATGAACACCATGAACAGAAGAACGGCTATGAGGAAAAACGCTCACAACAAAATTGAAAGGGGAATTGCTATGACAAACAGAAACAATTATTCAAAAAGGGGATTTTCTTACAGATTCGGGGCATTTCTGCTGGCACTGGTGACGGTGCTGAGCCTTGCCTCAGTATGGGGAGGAGGCGAAAAGGTGCAGGCGGCTTCTTCTTCTTCGGAGGCGATACGCTCCGCACCGTGCTATAACCAGAGCGATGGACTTATATCAAATTCATTCATCGCTCCTGCCTCCGGCGGTTATATGAGACTGTGGTATGACGGAAACTCTGTCCGCATCGAATACCTTGACAATTCTTTTATGGTCACTTCCCGAAAGACAATAGCTATGGAGCTTCCGATGTGGGGCGGGTTCTATGAAGGAAGGGACTCCTATTATCTTGTTGAGGGTCAGAAAAATACCGCCTGCCGGGACGGCGCTGAGGTACTCAGGATCATAAAATACAGCAAGTCCTGGCAGAGACTGGGTGCGGGCAGGCTGTATTCAAAGGGCGGCTGGACTTCTCCGGAAATACGCACACCCTTTGACTGGGGCAATGTCAGCATGACCGAGAATAACGGCGTTCTCTATCTTGCAACAGGCCGTGAGGGCTATTATGACCCCGCAGTGAAAAGGAGACATCAGGGTCTTTATATGCTTGCTATGGACGAAAAGACCTTTAAAATATCAAGGATAGATTCCGATCTCTGGCACTCCCTTGCCCAGCACATAGCCGTTGACGGCAATTCCTTGTACCTCTTTGAGCAGAGCGAGGGCGATGAATGCACCACTCTTACAAAATACGATCTTCGCACATACAAGAAGGCCTCAGAGATCATCATGCTCAGATACGGCGGCAAAAGAACATCTCCCTGGGCTGTTCCCTGCTATGCGACAGTTGACGACATAGCCCTTTCAAGCAATAATATCCTTGGCATAGGCACATCCATAGATCAGTCAAAGTACAGCAGCTATAAGGCCGGAAAAACCGCCTATAATATCTATCTTACAATTACCCCGAAGAACAATTTCAGTGCAAAGGCTTCAAAGGTCAGATGGCTGACGAATCACAAGGATGACGGTAATGAGTACAGCTGTCTCAGGCTCACCAAGATAAACGATAACCGTTTTCTGCTCACATGGAAGGAGTATAACAGTTCTGATGCGGGAAAAGTCGTTGCCAAGGCTCCCGGAGATGAGCTTTCGTCGGATACGCTCCACTATATGTTCATTGACGGAAACGGAAATATCGTAAGCCGTGAGTTCACACAAAAGGCATCCGTTTCCGAATGTCACCCCATAGTCAAAAACGGCAAAGCGGTATTTTATTCCTCTTCTTATGTGTGTCTTGACTATTACACCATTGACGGCACTACGGGAGCATTTTCAAAGGCCGTTCATCTGACCGACAAGGATGCCCCCGAATGGCGCATAAACGGCGATACTCTCTATATCTGCGGCAAAGGCACAGCCGGAAATGATCTCACCTTCAAGACTGCCTTTGACGGCAGCAAGATAAAGCACCTTGTCATACAGAACGGTATTACGGGCATTGAAGCGGGGGCATTCAACAGCCTGAAAAACATTACCTCCGTGAGCCTTCCCGACAGCCTGAGGAAGATCGGCGCACGTTCCTTTGTGAACTGCACAAAGCTTCAGGAGATACGCATTCCAAAAAGCGTTGACAGCATAGACTCAAATGCTTTTCTTGGGTGCAGCTCTCTCAGGAGCATCACGGTCGTTTCAGGCAATCAGAAATACTCCTCAGCATACGGCTGTCTTTATGACAAGCAGCAGACAGAGCTTCTTTTCTGTCCCGGTGCCGTCGGCAAGACCTTTACTGTCCCGCAGAATACCTCAAAGATCAATATTGATCTTCTTTCCGGCACTTCAATTACAGGCGTTTCCGTTGACAGCAGAAACAAATATTTTTCGTCTGTCAAGGGCTTCCTCTGCGACAAGTCCGGCAAAAAGCTGATCTTCTGTCCGAGGGGTATTTCAGGCAGCGCTGCAGTTCCGTCAGGTATTACGGAGATATCTTCAAGAGCCTTTGAACGCTGCACAGCAGAGTCTGTAACACTTCCAGACAGCGTTCAGACTATCGGAGAGGGTGCGTTTTACGGCTGTACAAAGCTTAAATCGATCACATTGGGCAAAGGTGCAAGGACTATAGGGAAGAGGGCTTTCTACAGCTGTGAGCTGCTGCAAAAAATGTCTGTTCCCGATGGTGTAAAGGTCATTGAGGAAAACACCTTCGGCAGATGCTATAAGCTCTCTGAGGTCAGACTGCCAAAAAGCGTTGTATCCATCAGCGATAAAGCCTTTTTCCTGTGCAGGCAGGTCACTGTATACGGCTTTAAGGGCAGTGCTGCAGAGAAATATGCTCTTAGCAAAAAACTTCCCTTCAAGGCCTTGTATGACCCTCTGGAGAATCTTTCATATCTGTCCGTATCAGGCAGGAGCATAACGGTACATCTTTCCGCAAAGGGCGGTGTTCCCGCATACAGCTTCACCGTATATTACCGCACGGAGGGTTCTTCATACTGGAAGCGTGTCAAGGACTGTTCCGGCGGCGGTACCGCAGTGATAACTCTCCAGTCCTCCGGCACATACGAGGTCAAGACCGAAGTGCATGACTCTGACGGCAACTGCACCGCACAGTGCCTGCGGTGCGTGGTCTAACCTGTCGGTTCGGTCGGTGCTTCTG
>DBWG01000045.1:12079-16502 GCA_002308635.1 Ruminococcaceae bacterium UBA1244
GCAAAAGTCCCCCTGACCTTGAATTTGTGCGGAATATGGACTATCATAAAAGGAGGGATTCTTTATGAAAAAGGAATTAAATGTGAGATCACTGGGCGACATCAGCCGTGAGATGAGCATACTGGCCGGTGAGATATGTGAATGCACAGAGGAAATGGCGGCATTGCAGCGCGAGAGATGTGCATATTGTCCGCATAAAACAAAAAACTGCTGTATTACAGATATTGGGCTGATCGTGCATTATGAACACACTCCTATGGTGGAGCTTTCATTCAACTGCGGAGAAAAGGAAGACGACGATATTTATTATTACGAGGAGAAAAAGCCCACCGGCAAAATGGAAAAATGGCTGTCTCTGGCACCCGACAACGCAATATGAACAGGAGGAATATTATGAATATCAGTGAAGAAATAAAATACATACTTGATGAAAATACCGTATGGTCACTCTACAAAAACAGAAGCTATAAGGCCAAGATACAAAAAGCCGACAAGAACCGTGTCTACAATTTGCCGGAAAAACCAGGTTTTGTCTATAATAAATTCGAGAAATCCGAAGCCGAAGTTACCGAAGGCGGATTTGTGGTAACCGGCATTGCAGGGGAAATGTGGCCGATAGGCGAAGGCTCCCTTAAAAAATACGGCGTCACTGCGGACGAGCTGAGCTTTGAACCGAAAGAGGTAAACACCATAGAAACGGATGATGTTTTCTGCGGTATTATGATCCCTAAAGGTACCAAATTTGAACTTGAAACGGACTACGGCAAAAAAGTTATTCTCGAAGGCAACAGCCCCGGCATAGATCACGGCAAAGGCGACTATATCATTATCGAATCAAAATACGAAAACGGACACTATTATCCGGACTTTTCCAAAAGCGGAAGGATAGTAAACGGCGCTGTCTTTGACAAGCTCTACCGGCTTGCAGGATATTCCAACGAAACTATATCCGCACCCTTCCGGCCGGATGAGGATGATTATATCTTTGTCAGCTATTCCCACAAAGACAGGGAAAAAGTTTTTCAAATTATCAAGGCTCTATATAAAAAGGGATTTCACATCTGGTACGATGAGGGCATAGAGCTTTGTTCCGATTTTTCGGATTCAATCCGGACTCATGTACAGAATTGTTCGCTGTTCTTGTTGTTCCTGACGGAAAATTCAGCAGAGAGTCCGTTCATTAATGAAAAAGAGCTGCCATGGTCGAAAGAGCACAATAAACAACGGCTGGTGTGCCGGCTTACAGAAAAAACAGATCACGAAGATGATTTGATAAAAGAATATCCCGCAGAATCAGTCTCTTTGAATGATCTTGAAAATACTCTCAAAAGAATTGCCGTTAATACAAAATACGGAGAAAGGAAGGCTGCAGGATATATGATAAGAAAGCCTGACTTTGATATTCTGCTCGCTGACGAAAGCGACCTGTTCTGGTTCAAGGTATGTCAGGACGGAATAAAGCTGACGCCATACAGTTCAAAAGTAAAAAAAATATGTGTTCCTGACACGTATAAGGGATTCTCTGTAACTGAGTTTATCATAAGAACAAAAAGGCGCTTTGAAGAGCTCAGGGAGCTTCATATTGCAGAAAATGTTAAAAAAGCAGTGATCGAATGTTATTATGAAGACGGCTTTGAAGCAGACTGCGGGATTACAAGAAAATTTGAAGATATCTATATTTCCGGCAGTGAAACAAAAATCGAATGGGAACTGGCAAACTGCTATATGTATACGGACAGCATTCCCGCCATAAAAGTCCATTGCCCCAAAGGTTCGGAAGCGGAAAAATGGGCACGGCGCAATTATCTTGCCGTCATAAACGACTGTTCAGGGAAGGATGCGGAAGAACACGAAGATACGTCTGATGCGGATTATGCAGTCTGTTTTTATGCGGATGATGTCGATAAGGATGATGTCGATAAGGATGATGAACGTGTCGAGGTCATAAACACTCTTAAGGACAAGCTCTTTTCACTGAAAGAATGCCGCATTTCCGATAATTCAGAAGCAGAACAGTATATGCTTGATTCAAAATGTATCGTCATATTTATTTCCAAAGGATTACTGCAGGATCATGAAGAGCTTATTGAAAAATCAAAAGGGCTTGATAAGCCTGTTATCTACTATATCCTTGACGATACGGTGATGTCGGGCAAAAAGCAGTATATTGACATAAAAACAAGTACATTCAACGACAGGATCAGCAAGCTGGGAGAATATCTCGAAACATCCGGATGCAGGAAAAAGAATTTTGCTCCGAAAGAATATGAATATATCCCGGATAAAAACGGAAGGATCGTTCTGACAAAATACATAGGGAAAGAAACAGATATAAAAATATCTGAGACGATCACCGCCAACAACTATCCTGTCTATGAACTTCTTGGTACATTCAGGGATAATAAAAGCCTGAAAAAAGCTGTTGTTTCGGAAGGGATATCAATAATAGGAAATAATACATTTGCCGGATGCACAGACCTTGAAGAAGCCGTTATCCCGGAAACGGTAAAAACTGTAGGAGAGAACGCATTTTATCAGTGTGAATCGCTGCGTTGTATAACACTGTCTTCCGGCTTGAAAAAGATCGGCAAAAATGCGTTTTACGGCTGTAAGGACCTTAAAAGTATAGATATCCCGTCAGGTGTCATAAGCATTGGTAAAAGTGCGTTCAGCGACTGCACCGGTCTTGAAAGCATTGTTGTTCCTTCCGGTGTAACGGATATAGGTTCTTTTGCTTTCGGAAACTGCAAAAGCCTTAAAAAAATAGTACTTCCGCCAAGCGTGTCTGCACTGGGGCTTATGTCATTCAGCACCTGTGAGAGCCTGAATGAAGTCAGGCTTCCGGACGGTCTGAAAGAAATTGATGAATTGATGTTCCTTGGCTGTGTCAGCATGGAAAATATCGTCATCCCTTCAGGCGTGACAGTTATTGAAAAAGGCGCCTTTGCATACTGTAAAAACCTGCAGAGCATAGAAATACCTGAAGGAGTGACAAGCATAGGCAGAGGTGCATTTGCGCACTGTGAAAGCCTGCGGAGCATCAAGATACCTGAAAGTGTAACGAGCATAGGCAGAGGTGCATTTGAAAACTGTAAAAATCTGGAACGTCTTGTGATACCTGCGAGTGTAACGGCCTTTGATATTGATACACAGTGGCTGAGCAATATTTACAGCAGTGCAAATGAGGAATATTGGTCATTATCATTTTTGCTTGACGAAGAATATGATGAGGTCAGCGAAGCAAGGTGGTTCACAGGCTGCAGCGTTCTTACAGTCTACTGTGATGAAGGCTCGGCCGCATGGAAATACTGCGAAGAAAATGATATTCCCCATGAGCCTATAAAGTGACATACTCCCCCACCTCTATAGGTGGGGGAGTATGTCACAAACATGGCGCTACTGCAACGCAAAGGGCGCACCCCTTTCCGATGAGCAGTGGAAGGCTCTCAGCTATCACGAATGGTCGGAGCTGTATATTGAATTTGAGATCGCAGACTACCCCGACCAGACCAATCGGGTGCGTGACCGCAGCGGCAAGCTGCCGCCACCGACTTAAAACGCAGAAACTTTCCGTGCGCTTTTTACAAACAATTGCCGTATACAATGTGTATAGTGTACATTGTATACGGTATGTTTTCGTGATATAATATTTCAAAACGTAATTTTGTACCCTGAAATGACAGATAAAGGGGATGCAGATCATGGCAGATATTTCATCCTTCTCTCCGCTGTGGGGAGAATGGTACATAAAAGAACTATTAGGCAAGGGTACATTCGGCGCTGTATATCGTGCCGAAAAAACAGAATACGGAAACACTTATGTTTCGGCGGTTAAACATATTACGATTCCCTGTCAGGGTATGGAACCCGATGAACTGATAAACGAGGGCGCAGTTACCGATATGAATTCGGTAAAGGGCTATTACGACGACCTGCGTGACCAGTTTATCAAGGAGATAAATGTCTGCTATGCACTGAGAGGACATACAAACATCGTAGCCTATGAAGATCACTGCATAATCCCGAAAAAGGACGGTCTTGGATATGACATTTTTATCAGGATGGAATATCTTACCGCACTGACGGCGTATATGCGCACCAAACAGATGACCGAAAAGGATATAATCAGGCTGGGAATCGATATTTGTACGGGTCTTGAGGTGCTGGATGAAAATCACCTGCTTCACAGGGATATCAAACCCGCTAATATTTTTGTGAGTTCAAAGGGTATCTATAAGCTCGGCGACTTCGGAGAAGCGAAGGTCCTTTCCGGAGCTTCTGTGGGCATGAGCATAAGGGGTACTTATGCGTATATGTCGCCGGAGATTTCAAGAGGCGACAAAGCAAATATCAGTGCGGATATATATTCTCTCGGTCTTGTTATGTACAGACTCTTGAACGGCAACAGACCGCCGTTTGTGCC
>DBWG01000076.1:0-12334 GCA_002308635.1 Ruminococcaceae bacterium UBA1244
GTATTCCCGAGCCAGATCGAGGCTGTTCTGCTGAATCTCGGTTACCCGCCGAACTACCAGATCCTGGTAGACCGCGTCAACAACACCGACACCTTTGAGATACACGTAGAGATGCTGCCCGAGGACTTCTCGGATACGCCGAAGGTCATCACAAAGAAGGAGAAGAAGATCCAGGCGGCTATGAAGGAGATGCTGGGCATCAACCCGACCATCCGCCTCGCCGCTCCCAAGTCCATCGCCAGAAGCGAAGGCAAGGCAGTCAGAGTAATCGACAACCGTAAGAAAATCGGTATCAACGTATAATATAGGTTGAGATTGCCACACCCGTAAACGGGCTCGCAATGACAATAATATAAGGAGAAACAATATGGCTATCAAACAATTATCTATCTTTGTAGAAAACCGCGAGGGTACGCTGGTCACCGTGACTGACGCTATCGCCAAGGCAGGCGTGGATATCCGCGCTATGAGTGTGGCTGATACCAACGACTTCGGTATCTTCCGCCTCATCGTCACCGACATCGACAAGGCTAAAAAAGCTCTGGACGAGGCTGACGCCTTTGTATCTATCACAGAGGTCGTCGGCGTTGCCCTTGAAGACAAGCCCGGCGCTCTTGCAAAGGTCGTAAAGATCCTCGCCGACCACAACATCAACATCGAGTATATGTATGCTTTCATCACAGTCTCAAAGAAGTTTGCGTCTGTTGTACTCAGAGTTGCAGACAACGAGACCGCCGAAAAGATACTCGTCCAGAACGGCATAACTCTCCTTGAAGAAAAGGATGTACAGTCATTTTAATTTTCTTTAACAGAATAATGACGGGTTGTGACGGGTTTACTATATCCTTTCGTATAAAAAAGAAAGAATAAAATATATATATAATAATATATATACAACCCGTCATACCCGTCATATTTCCAAATAAGAATTATGATCCAATAGCTGACAACAAAGGCACGGTTTTCTGAATCACAGTAACCGTGCCTTGTTTTATTTCTTATTTGATTTGCAGAAGGTGTTCTGACAATGCTCGCAGCCGCAGCCGCAGCCTTTACCCCGCTTTTTGTCCCTGACTATCTTTATGACAGCAAGCACCACAGCGGACACAATGAGAACAACGATCATTATTTCAATAATATTCATTTCATACCCCACACTTCACACTCCACAAAGTCTTAAAATGCCGTATGCAGCTAAAGTAATAACATAAGCAACAGCACACTGCCAGAATATTACTGCTACTGACCACTTCGCTCCAAGCTCACGCCTGATGGACGCTATGGATGCGATACACGGAGTATACAACAGGCTGAATATCAGCATAGATGACGCTGTAAGCGCTGACATTGAACCCGCAAGACCCGCAGGATAGAGTATTTCGAGTGATGAAACAACACTCTCCTTTGCCATGAAGCCGCTCATAAGTGACGTTACTATGCGCCAGTCGTTCATTCCTATTGGCGCAAATACCGGCGCTATCCATCCCGCTATCATCGCAAGTATGCTGTCCTGAGAATCACTCACCATATTGAACTGGATATCGAAATTCTGTAAGAACCAGACGACTATGGTACTTATAAATATAACCGTAAACGCTCTTACAAGAAAATCCTTTGCCTTTTCCCAGAGAAGCATCGTTACATTTTTTCTGCCGGGCAGACGGTAGTTCGGCAGCTCCATAACAAACGGTACAGCCTCACCCTTGAAAACCGTCACTTTGTAGAACATCGCAACAAATATGCCGACAAGAATACCCAAAAGATATAAACCCATCATTATCAGCCAGCGGTAGTCCTTGAAGAAAATATCCACAAAAAATGCGTATATCGGCAGCTTTGCCGAACAGCTCATAAACGGAGTGAGAAGTATGGTCATTCTGCGGTCACGCTCACTGGGGAGTGTCCTTGTTGACATTACTGCCGGAACGGTACACCCGAAGCCTATCAGCATCGGAACTATGCTGCGTCCGGAAAGACCTATCTTCCGCAGCAGCTTGTCCATAAAAAATGCCACTCTTGCCATATATCCGCTGTCTTCGAGAAGCGACAAAAACAGAAACAGCGTTATGATTATCGGCATAAAGGTCAGCACACTGCCCACGCCGGCAAATATTCCGTCTATAAGCAGACCGATGAGCGCCTTGTTTACGTCGGCGGACTCCATCCATGATCTCAGTCCGTTAGATGCGCTGTCTATGCCCCATTCCATCAGCTTTTGAAGATTTCCGCCGATAACGTCAAACGTCAGCCAGAATACAAGCAGCATTATCGCTATGAACATCGGTATTGCAGTGAACTTTCCGGTCAGGATACGGTCAATGTTCCGGCTGCGCTTATGTTCCCTGCTCTCCTTGGGCTTTTCGACAGTCTGCTGACAGACTCTCTCAATGAACGAAAAACGCATATCAGCGATCACTGCGTTGCGGTCGAGGGAACATTCTTCTTCCATCTGCTTTATGATATGTTTAAGAGTGTCCTTTTCACTGTCGGAAAGATCAAGCTTTTTCAGTATAAGCTCGTCACCCTCAACAAGCTTGCTTGCGGCAAAACGCAGCGGAAGCTCTGCTTTTTTGGCTTTGTCCTCGATAAGATGGATAACTGCGTGGAGACACCTGTGAACCGCTCCGTTATGATCCTCTGCGCTGCAGAAGTCCTGACGCTGAGGCTTTTCCTGATAGTGAGCAATATGTACTGCGTGTTTTACAAGCTCGTCAACGCCCTGATTTTTTGCGGCGGATATCGGAACTACAGGCACTCCTAAAAGCTGTTCAAGGGTGTTTATATCGACAGAACCGCCGTTTGCGGTAACCTCATCCATGATATTCAGTGCGACTACCATCGGGATGTCCATTTCAAGGAGCTGCATCGTAAGATACATATTGCGCTCGATATTTGTTGCGTCAACGATGTTTATTATCGCCTTCGGCTTTTCGCTCAGGACAAAATTACGGGAAACTATCTCTTCCTCCGAATAAGGCGACATTGAGTATATTCCCGGAAGGTCTGTCACCTTTGTTTTGGGATAGCCCTTTATCACTCCGTCCTTGCGGTCAACTGTAACTCCCGGAAAATTACCGACGTGCTGATTGCTGCCGGTAAGCTGATTGAAAAGCGTTGTTTTTCCGCTGTTCTGGTTGCCGACAAGAGCATAGGTCAGCACCTCGTCATCCGGAAGCGGGTCTCCGCTGCCCTTTGGATGGTACTTTCCTCCTTCGCCGAATCCGGGATGATCGGATGCCGTCTTTTTTTTCTTGTTTTTCTTTTCATTCTTTTCATCTGCCGGTTCGATCTCGATCTTTTTGGCATCGTCCACACGCAGCGTAAGTTCGTAACCGTGTATCCTGACCTGCATCGGGTCGCCCATCGGTGCGAATTTTACGAGTGTAAGGTACGCTCCGGGTATCATTCCCATATCAAGGAAATGCTGTCTGAGCCTTCCTTCACCGCCGACGGCTTTTATTACCGCTGACCGACCGACCTTTAGTTCACTTAGCTTCATATTCTTTCCTCATTCTTTTTTCAGTTTACCTTGTTTTTTGGAGTGCCGTTGAGGAAGCTTCTGATATTGTCCGCAACTATGCCCATCAGTCTCTGTCGGGTCTCAACAGGCGCCCATGCAATATGCGGAGTTATTATGCAATTCTTTGCACCCATCAGGATACAGTTTTCTTCCATCGGCTCTACATTGAGCGTATCTATACACGCTCCGCCAAGCTGACCGCTTTCAAGGGCTTCAAGTACATCCTTCTCCTCCATAACTCCGCCTCTTGCGGTATTTACAAACAGTGCGCCTTTTTTCATTTTTTTGAATGTTCCGCTGTTGAACATCTTGTCAGAATCAGCGTTAAGCGGACAGTGGACGGTAACGATATCGCTTTGATACAGAAGCTCGTCAAGTTTCGTCTGTTCAACACCATCAACATTTTTAACGCTCCTGTTATATGCAAGCACCCTCATTCCAAAAGCATTCGCTATTTTCGCAACAGCCTGACCGATAGCTCCAAGCCCGACAATGCCGATAGTCTTGCCGTAAAGCTCATTGAGAGGATATACAAACGGCGAAAATGTCGGACTGCGCTTCCATTTTCCGTCCTGAACATAGGTGTTGTACTGAGCAACACGGTTATAGTGTTCGAGGATGAGCGCAAAGGTATGCTGTGCAACGGCATTTGTTGAATATGAACCTGCGTTGCAGACCGTTATCCCATGCTCACGGCAATAGCCTGTATCAATATTGTTATAGCCTGTTGCAAACAAGCCGATGTATTTCAGTTTTTTGGCATATCTGAGCGTGTATTCGTTCATAAGGGTCTTATTGCAGACAACAAGATCAGCGTCACTTACTGCCTCGGCGACCTCCTCGTATGTCAGCAGACCATGCTGGACGACCTCACCAAATTCACTCAGGCAGTCCGCACTGACAAGCCCGTCAACAACAGTCTGAGCATCCGTCAATACTATCTTCATTTCACCATTTCCCTTCATTGGTTTTACATATAAATTATAATCTCATGGCCTGTTCAAGTCAATATAAAACTCGGCACTCTGATCTCAGTTATTAAAATTTCCTTAGCAGACCTCAGACACCGCAAAATACAATTGACACACTTTTGGCTGATATGTATAATATAGGCAGGCATCCACATACAACTAAAAGGAGGAATTTTCAATGAAAGAAAAATGGGGAAGGAAAGTGGGTGCTGTTTCTCTGGCGGCACTGATGTTAGCCGGTGCAGGAACGGCAGGAGTTGTTCCGTTTGTCAGTGAAGGCTTGCAGGTAAGTGCGGCTGATAAGCTGACCGAAGGAGATTTTGAGTACATCATAAAAGACGACGGCACGGTCTCAATATCGAAATATCAGGGCACTGAAGAAAATGTCGTTATTCCAGGTACGATAAAAGGTATGTCTGTAACAGGTATCGGACCCGGTGCGTTTGAGAATAAAAAAACTGTAACTTCCGTAACTATGCCCAAAAGCATCAAAGAAATCGGTTATCTTGCCTTTTCTGCAACAGGACTGACATCCGTTGTTATTCCCGACGGCGTTACCGCTATAGATAAATGTTTATTTGCCAACTGTAAAGCTCTGACCTCTGTGAAGCTTCATAAAAATATTACCTCTATCGCTGAATCTGCATTTTCCAATTGCGAAAGTCTTGTTTCGATAAATTTGCCGGACACACTGACAACCATAGAAGAATATACGTTTTATGGATGCAATAACCTGACTTCCATTCATCTCCCCAGCAAGCTCACTTCTATCGGCAATAACGCTTTTTACGGATGTGAAAAGCTGACATCTGTTGATTTCCCTTCCGGCATTAAAAGTATCGGAAACTGGGCCTTCGGCAGATGCCAAGCTCTGACATCTGTAACACTGCCTTCCGGTTTGACAACCGTTGAGAACTACGCCTTTGCCTATTCACACGGCATCCGGTCAGTGACTATTCCCGACAGCGTTAAACACCTTGGAAATGGTGTTTTTGAATACTGCATCTCTCTTGAATCATTAAGTATACCCAAAAACCTGACGGACATCGGTGATTCAGCCTTCCGTAAATGCGAACTGCTTGCAGATAAAAAAGGCTTTGTAGTTATCAATAAGATACTTTTTGACTATGCCGGCAGCAGTAAAAATGTAAATATCCCTTATGGCATTACCCGTATTGCGGGTTATGCACTCAGCGAAAAGGATTTTATGCTCTCCGTCAATATTCCCGACAGCGTGACGACCATCGAAGAACAGGCTTTTGGCTTCTGCTGGCGTCTGACCTCTGCAACTATCCCGGACAGCGTTACCTCGATCGGAGAAAAGGCTTTTCTCTGCTGTACGAGCCTGAAAAGTCTGATCGTTCCTGAAAGTGTGACAAGTATCGGCAGCGAGGCGTTTTACGGTTATCCCACTCCAATGGAAACCGTCCTGATGGGTAAAAAAGGAAGCTATGTTCAGAAATACGCACAATCGTATGATATCAAGTTCAAAGCCATCACATCATTCCCGACAGCTAACAAGGCTGTTCTTTCATCCGACAGCATCGTACTCGGCAATACCGTCACCGTGAACTGCGCCGCCAAAGAAGGTACTGCCCCCTATACATACGCCGTTTACTACCGCAAAGAAGGCACATCCAAGTGGACAACTCTGCAGGGCTACAAGTCCAACTCCACGGTGACATTCAAACCCGGTGCGGCTGTAAACTATGAAGTAAGAGTGGCTGTCAAGGATGCTTCCGGAAATATCGTCCGTAAGGATATGCCCCTCTCTGTTAAGAAACCCTTAGCCAACACATCCCGCCTCAATCTTTCAGCAATCAAGTTGGGTGAAAAGGTCAAGGTGCGCTGCTTTGCCGAAAACGGAGAAACACCATATACATTCTCTGTACAGTACAAAAAGTCCGGCACAACCAAATGGACAAACCTCGCCGTCAACAGCACCAACAATATCTTTGTTCTGAAGCCTGCCGCCGCCACTTCATACGATATCCGTGTAACAGCGAAGTCCTCCGACGGTCAGGTCTCCAAAAAAACTCTTACTCTCACTGTAACGAAATAATCGTACCCGTCTGCAACAGCCGGAAACACCGCCATCATGGCTCAGATAATAAAATACAGTAAAAAAACGACCGCATGGAACAAATCGTCCCATGCGGTCACGCACTTTCTAACGGTGCTGAAAATGATATTTCGTCAAGATCGGCTGCACTTATGTTTTCCATATCGAAGTAAACATAAAGCTGCCTCCTTCGGGTTTTCATCGTCATTTACGTCAAAGGTGATGTTATCCTTGACCTAATTGAAGTTTTGATTATTATCCCGAATCGTGATTGGGGAAGTTTTTGAACTATGCCGGAATCAACCGACAGCTTGCTGAATTGCACATTTGTATCCGCAGGTTTTCAATTCCGAGAGACAGTCGTTGTGAATGCTTTACTTGGTAACATCTACTGTGCGGATCTCTTCTGCCGTTCTGCCTTCCGTATCAATTACTACAACCTTTATGTCATAGCTGACAGCACTTGTGGGCTTGAAGGCTGCTGTCTTTGTTGTGAAAGGCTCAGCCATCTTATACCAATCGGTTTTTGAGGTTTTCTTGTAGTAGAATGCATAGATATAGCTACCTGAACCGCCGCTTGCTGCACCCTTTACTCTGACCTTCTCACCGACTACTGGCTCTGTGGTAAGTATTTCAGAATTGTTTACCAAAGGAGCCTTTACTTTGACAGTAAAGATTTTTTCCTCTGTTTTGCCGTCGGCATCCTTTACAACTACCTTTACATCGTACTTTACAGCCATAGATGGCTTGAAGGCTGCACGATTTGTTGTGTAAGGCTCAGCCATTGCATACCAATCGGTTTTTGAAGATTTCTTGTAGTAGAAGGCATAGGTGTAATCGCCGCTGCCGCCGCTTGCTGCACCCTTGACAGAGATCTTTTCGCCGACTGTAGGAGCTATGGTGACTATTTCAGAATTGTTGACGAGTTTCAGGAGCAGCACTTCCTCTGCTGCTTCGAGCTTTGCGAGAGTATTATAGTCTATAAAGCGCTTCTGGTCATCTGTAAGTGCGTCAAAGGCTGCTCTTGCTGCTTCAACGGCTTCCTTGTCGTTTACTGTTACTTCAGCGGGAAGTTCGTTGATCATCTGAACCACTTCATCGGCTGCTGCCTGATCTGCTGCTGCAAGCACTTCCTCTGCTGCTTCGAGCTTTGCGAGAGTATTATGGCCTATAAAGCGCTTCTGGTCATCTGTAAGCGCTTCATAAGCTGCTCTTGCCGCTTCGACAGCATATTTGTCGCTAAATGATATTACTGTCGGCAGGGCATTTATTGCTTCAATTACTGCTTTGCTCTCCTCATAAGCATCGGGCGCAACATAGATAGTTTTGCAGAACCAGTCGTCGCCGCCGTTGTAATCGGGGCGGAAGTAAACCGTGTATGACCCGTCAGCGGCAATTTCGCCGTTTTGACCATAGTTATCACCGAGGTACGGAAACCACGTTTTTTCTTCGCCGGGAGAGGCAAAAACCACCTTGAATTCTGACTCTGTTGTCAGCTCAATTGTGGAGTATACATACTCTGTAATTTCTGTGTCATCGTTTTGGGTGAGCTGATAATCGGGATCGACCTTCCAGTCGGTCATTGTGCCTACGATGTAGTATCCTATTTCATACTTAGGTACATATGTAAACTGCGCTGTGTAGGTCGTGTCACCTGTTACCCCGGGAAGATCGGTACCAACGTCATAGGTATCCGTGCCGTCTGTCCAACCCTCAAAGGTGTAGGTGTAGTCGTCATCTTCTTTAGTCGGGTCGGCGTGTGTGGGAACAGCACCCGCTACAGCATAAGTTGTGTCGATGGTTGTTCCGTCATCGTTCTTCCATGTGATAGTATAGGCATCTGTTACTGAAATTTGTACGGTGTAGGTAACATCAGTATCAGTTTTATCATTATAATATAGGAAATCCACCGTTACAGTGCCGTCAAATGCATTGTTGATCGTGATATACTGATCTTTTTTGCTGGAAACAGCTCCGGTCACTTTATCAGTGTCAGAAGAGGTCGGAACGGCCTCACGGCAATAACCGCTGAAATTATACAGTCCCTTGATGATTTTATCAAGCTCGCCGTTTTCACTCAACCAATCCGCCGTAATCGTGCGTGGGAAAGACTCGACCCCTACATCCTTGGTCTTGCCGTTTCCTGCAAATGTTACGATGTAGGCGGTGGGGTCGGGAATGGAGGCTCCCACCGTCACTTTACAGCTTGTGTTTTTGGTGCTGTCCGCACTGCTAACAGTGGTTACCGTTGCGCCGCCTTCCGAACTACGCTTGGAATAGACGGTCAGCGTATTGCGGTAGCGTCTGTCGCATTTGCCGTCAGACTCATCGCTGGTACCATACACACGATCAGCATAAGTGAAAGTACGAGTGCGAGCAGTTTTTTGTCCGTAAACTTTCTTGTCATTTTTTCACTCCATTCATTTTTTATGATGTATATACCTGCCGAACTGTTTTCTTAAAAAATATCACCCCAATTCTGAACATGACTTTGTTAACCCCCTCAATGTATGTTCAAGATTTGGTATTTATCCCTATCTTGCCGTACTTTTTGATTATGATATTCTCCGCACCGATCTCCTTGAGATGGTATAAGTAGCCAATGATATTATATTGAAATGTATGCACACAAACGTCTCAAATTCATTGGTATTTGTTTCTTACTCTGTATACTTTTTGCGTCTGAACATTACCATTGCTGCTGCGCCTATCAGTGCAAGAACAGCCGCTGCTGCAACAGGTGCAGAGCTGTCGCCTGTTTTTGGAACATCATGTCCGGGAACGATTATTTCAGAAGACTGCTCATCATCGTCATCACTGCCGGCACTGAAGATGCAGCGGATCGGTATCCACTCAGAATAGGCGACTTTTCCGTTGTCACTTCTGAGCTGAACGTGGTAATTGCCGGCTTTTGTAAATGTGACATCTCCGTTCTGGTCAAACACAATGCCGTTTGCCGGAGTTTCCTTTGATACCCAGATATACTTCGGTGCCTTGACAACGTTTCCATTACTGTCTGTGAATTTAACTGTCAGCTTGTCGGCGCCTTCAATATTATCCTTTGGGTTACCGATATATCCTCTGTAGAAACCCGTTACCTCAATGCTGTATCCGGCGGCATTGTATTTATACTCGGGAAGCGGTGCATAATAGTCTTTTCCGCCGAAGGTGACCATCTCCCTGCTGACATCAGTTCCGTCCTGCGGCCCGACCTCAACGTGTTTTGATTTAAGTACTTCCTTATGTCCGCAGTCGGGATGTATACAGGTAAAGTCGGCTATTGCAAAGTAGTAGTCTTCATCCCATGTCCAGACGGGTTCGCCGTAGGTGTGAGCGTCAGTAAAATCGTAACGGATACTGTTTGCCCATGCGTCAGATGCTCCTTTGCAGGTGGTTTTGTGTGACAAATGAACGGTAACGTTCGCTTGACTGAACGCAGCTTCGCCGACGTTGATCGTTCCGGGATGATCGAGCTTCAGATCAAGTGCATTTCCGCCCATATTGTTCACCCATGAAAAAGCGTTAGCGTCAATTTTTTCCAGTCCGGAGGTATCACCCGTGACCTTAGTCACACCCAAAGTAAAGAATGCGAAAGGCTTGATCTCGGTAATATTCTTGTTCAGCTTCAGAACGAACTGAGCTTTATAATCCTGTTTGGTTATCAATACATTATTGAAGTCGTTTCCAAGAACAGTGATCGGTTTTCCGTTGTAGCTGCTTGGAATAACAAGTTCTTTAAGGTCCTTGCAATCGCCTGTGTAAGCGCTGATCTGGTATGTATCATTCGGGAGAAGCGTGAAAACGAAATCAGAAACGGTAACGTCTGCAACCTCGCTGCCGAGAGTTCCGTCCTCATTGATCTGATATTTTTTGCCGTTGTAGACGGTGTACGTTATGTTGCCCGGAACGTAGCCTCCGTTTTCATCATAATACGGTCTGTTCTTAGGAACAATATTCGTGAATCTTACGGTGACGGTAACGCAGCTTTCGGGCATTGCAAATAACTGTTTGTCAGAAGAAATGACATTGCCCTGTTCATCGGTCACGGTTATGGAAGCCGCAACACTGCCTGCATCGGGAGTAACGGTCAGAATAATGTCATCCAGTGCCCTTGCCTTTGTTTTGTCGGCTGATGCTGTACCGCTTCCCAGAGCGGTAACAGTAATGTCGAACCACTGTCTTATTCGCTTTTCGGTGGAATAATTCTTTCCGAGGAAGGTGCAGGAAGCTGAATAGACGATATAATCACCGTCCACGGCAGAGGTGACCTTCGCATCAACACTATACTCCGTGCCGCATCCGTCGTCGGTGCAGGTCAATACAACTGTGGCACGGCCGTTATCACTCGACCACTTCCACTGAGGTTCTGCGAAATTATGGTTTTCCATATAAGGGATCAGTGTCTTGCCCGCAAGAGCCATAGCCTGATCTCCTGTCAGGAAGCCGGAATAGATATTGCCGTCCTCGTCAATAAACGCCTGTCCGTCAGTAACCTTGACTGCGCCATCGATGGGTTTGTCACGAAATCCCTTCAAAGAAATGCTGTCCGAGGGATTTGTCCAGCCCATCTCCAGCCATGGTTTAATATCCAGGGTGGAGTCATTTTCGTAAGTCTTGATATTTCCGCCTTTGATGACAACACCATACTGAGAATACCTGAAACGCCATATGTCCAAGGTCCCGCGGATGATATTGGTGTGATGTTCTCCGCCAAAGGAGTTATCCGTTGAACGAACAATGCCTCCGTAGACGCTGGCGCTTGATACGCAAATTTGTTTTCCTGCTAAGTCAATAGTTCCTGTCTGTTTGCGTTGACCGTACAGCGACAGCTCCGGCTTGCCTACATCGTCGATCATTATACTCGTTCCATTATATCTGGTACCCGAGTACAGGCAGTCGTCTTCCAATATCAGGTGAACCTCACCTTTGAGATAAATTCTTTCATTAGCGTAATAGACACCCTTAAAAACATACCAGCCGTCCGGAATAACTATACCCTCAAAGCCTTGGTCCAGTACTCTTGCAGACACTGTCCTCTCAACGCCCTCCTCGTCAATAAATGATGCATCCTCAACGTTAAGATAAACAGCATCATAAGTTCTTTCTTTGGCCTCTATTACCTGACCGGCGGCTTTGCAATCTGATTCACCTCTGGGGCGCCAGCAAACAAATTCCTTTCCTTTGGGTACGTTCGTGGCTTCTGGCATTTCATATTCCCATTCATCGGGCAATACGTTTTTTGTAATTTTTGTGTTTCCGGTGCTGTCCGTTTCCACCAGCGTCACAGTAACAAAATTAGCCTTTGCTCCGCAGACGGTACAAACGTTATCTCTGTTCCATTCATGCCTTTCCTTTTCATCATTCATTTTTTCGCCGCAGGTTTTACAGGTTTTGATATGATAAACAGCATCATAAAATTTCCATTCGGTTTTTGTGTGATCACAGGGGTATATTACTACGTTCTTACTGACTCTCATTTCCGGAACGCGTTTATCACCGGTATATACTGTTTTCTTGATTTTGACCTTGAGATTATCTGCAAGCTTCACCGTGCCTGCTTTTCTGGAAGTAGTAAAGTCGCCGTTACCGATGGCTATTCCCCAGCCATCGGAACCTGCAATAGCTTTGACTTTGGCGGTACTGCTGATTTCACAATAACCGCCGTCACCGTCTTCACCGCCGCCGATACCTGCACCGTAATGCTTTCCTTTAGCGTAGACATCGGAACCACCGATATATACCTGACCGCCGTGACCGTCTTCACCGCCGCCGATACCTGCA
>DBWG01000076.1:12396-18309 GCA_002308635.1 Ruminococcaceae bacterium UBA1244
TCACCGCCGCCTATACCGGCAGCGTATTCTCCGCCATTAGCGGTGATGTTTGAATAGTAGTTGATCTCTATTTTGGAGGTGCGGGTTTTTGACTCGTTGCCGGTGCCGATACCTGCGCCTTCTTCGCCGCCGTTAGCTTCAACAGTGGATTCACTGATATAAACGTTTTTAACGCCGTTTGCTTTGTTGCCCGAGCCGATACCTGCGCCGCACTCGCCGCCGGTAGCCTTGACTTCGTTACACCTGATGATCACAATACTTATAGATGAGTCAGTTGTCTCGTTGCCGGTGCCGATAGCTGCCGCATTCTTGCCGCCGAAAGCTTTGATCTTGGAATTTTCAATTCTGATTCCGCCGGTGCCGATGCCTTGGTTGCCGGTGCCGATGCCTGCGCCCAAATCATCGCCGTGGGATTCTACGGTGCTGTTTATTATGTTGATGGATTTGATCCCGCCCTGCTTGGAGGAACCGATACCGGCAGACTGGAGGCCGCCGTTTGCAGTGACGGTGCTGTTTTTGATATTGATGCTTACAACGCCGCCTCTTGAGCCTGCACCGATGCCTGCGCCATAGCACTCGCCGTCGTCGTCAGCAAGATTTGCGATGATCTTGAACCCAAACTCAATAGCAGAAAGAGTTGCCGCAGGGATGCTGCTGAAATCCATATCAACATCTTTGATCGCTTTGCTCACGGATTCAGATAATCTATTCATACCATTCAAAAATTTGTTGTCTACTTCCTTATTGAATGCTTTCGCTTCAACAACAGCGTCAGAAATGTTGATCTCATTGGCATTGCCGCCGTATTGTTTGCCGCCAACGCCCTTCAGGCTGCGCATACCGGCACCGATACCTGCGCCGCCGGAATAAGAGTGAGCCGTCACCTTGCCGCCTGTAATATTGATCTTGTAGGAGTCTCCGCAGGCTCCTGAGCCGATGCCGGCTCCCCTTACCGCTCTTGCATATACATTGCCGCCGTGGATATTGATCTCATCGATCTGATCGGCATTCTCACCGGAACCGATACCCGCACCATACTCTGACGAATAGGCGTCGATGATGCCGCCGTAGATATCTATTTTTCCGGTGCGACTGCCTTTGTAACCGCCGCCGATAGCCGCTCCGTTTTTGCTCTTAGCCTGGATCTTGCCTTTATAGATGGCAATGAAGCCGCTTTTGCCGTTGTTGCCGTAGCCGCAGCCTATTCCNNGCACCATATTTGCTTTCCGCAGTGATGAAACCGCCGTAGATAATGAGACCTTTGCCGGACACACGACTGGTAGGAGACACATCGCCGCCGCCTATAGCTGCTCCGTAAGCAGACTTGACGTCAATAGTGCCGCCGTAGATCGTGATACCTCCCGTTGAACCTAAATAACCGCCGCCTATGGCCGCACCCTTTAAATACTCGGTAGGATCCTTGAGGGTCAGCGTGCCGCCGTAAATGTTGATAGTGCCCGAGGCGCCGTTGGTACCGCCGATGATGGCGTTATTAAAATATTCGGGATATATTTCCTGAAGCTTTTCATAGGTGTATTTATCATTGAAGGTAATAGCGCCTGTGCCTTCCCACTGTGCATAGATATTCAGTGTGGCTCTTTCGCTAACACCGATACCGCGGATGGTTTTAAGTTCAGCATCGTCGCACAGGATAAGATTGACCGTTCCGCTGTTGATCATCAGACGCTTATTGAGGGAAATGCTTTTCGTAAGAACATACCATCCCTCCGTCAGATTCACGTCCGTGTTCTCATCAAGGATCTTGTAATCCTTACAGAACATTTCCTTGTACATGATCTTTGTACCGTTCCATGAACGCTGGATATACGACATTCCCTCCTCTTGCCCCTCTGCGTTCACCGCAATGGGAAATATTGTGAATAAGCTGAACAGCATAATAACTGATAGCAGGATACTCACGGTTTTTTGCATTTTTTTCATTGAAACTCCTCCCTTAAATAATTTAGTCCGACATTAAGATATTTATAATCAATACCTTCTTGCGGTATTTTTGCATATAAATATCTGACATGTATGATTTCTTATATTATACAATATAAAGGGGGACAAAAGTGAGGACAAATTCAAAAAAATTCCTATTTGTTACAAAACTGTAATCAATTTTGGGATATAATACAAAACGACAGACAACACAATGCCGTCTGCCGTTCATGGATCCATATTGATCTTTATTCTTCCAAGAGGTACAGACTGAAAGCAGATGCCGATGCGGCGGAAAGCACGATCATAAGTGCTGTCTCGATAACGATCAGCTTTTTCAGTTTGTTCTTGCTCATTGATGAAGATAGAATATCGCATATTTTCTTCTTGACTGCTCAAATCCCATAAGCATATTGCTTGATGTTCCGAGCAGTGACAGCACAATACCAAGACCGATTATTGAATAAAAAATAGTAAGTATGCTCTCGACCGATATGACATAATATCACAAATTAAATATACCTATATATGCCGAAAAACAGCTATCGGAGGTTATCCGATGCTGTTTTTCAGATTTGCTCTTTTTTTTTCAATAAGTGGTGTCCGATACAAGTGAAACCGTAATACCTCCTTCGCAGTCAACAGATACTGCGCACACACGCCGCTTGTTATGCTTCCGGAAATCTTACAGCCGCTGACAGTGAAGGAAAACATTATATTATTCAGTGTTCATAAACACTATATACTCCATTTTGCACCTTGCGCCTGGAGCTCGGTCATGCGTCGGAAGATGCTGTTTTTGTCAGCTTTTAGCTTTGAAGGACTACCCTGTTCGATGACCCTGCCGTCCTTCAGCACGACAATTTTATCGGCAGCTTCCACCGTTCTCATGCGGTGGGCTATGACAAGGACAGTTTTCCCGCTGAGAAGTCTTGAAAGAGCATCCTGAACCTTTGTTTCGTTCTCAACATCAAGAGAAGCCGTTGCTTCGTCAAGCAGAACGATAGGCGCATTTTTGAGCAGCGCTCTGGCGATGGATATTCTCTGGCGTTCACCGCCGCTGAGCTTTGCACCGTTTTCTCCTATAAGCGTATCGTAGCCCTGGGGCATTTTTGAAACAAACTCCTCACAGTTGGCAGCCTTTGCCGCAGCAATTACCTCCTCGTCACTGGCACCATGTTTGCCCAGACGGATATTCTCCATAACGGTATCGTCAAACAGCACTACGTCCTGAAAAACCATTGAGTAATCTGTCAGCAAAGTTTCAGGGTCGATATCTGCTATGTTTGTATTTCCGACACGGATAGTCCCTCCGTCGGCATCCCATAGACGAGCGGCAAGTCTTGCACAGGTGCTTTTTCCGGAACCGGAAGGACCGACAAGGGCTGTTACTTCGCCTTCTTTGGCGGTAAAGCTGACACCCTTCAGTACCTGTTCATTGTCATAGGCAAAACTGACATTTTCAAAGACTATGTCGTGACTGTCGGGTATGAATGTATCTGCACCCTCTGCGGTAGGAAGGTCATATATTTCCATGAGTCTGCCTGCCGATACCTCCGACATGAACACCTCCGCAATAAGCGCAAGACTCTGGTCAAAAGGTGCATAGATTCTGGTGATAACAAGCAGGAACATGAACAGCAGCATAAAATCAATCTGTCCCGATAAGATAAGTCCCGCACCAGCCAGGATAGTCGTTGCAACACCTAAACGCATAATGATGCTTGCACCGTTGACAAACAGGCCGGTCACAAGTTCGCCGTGAATGACCGTTTTTTCGTGGCGGTCGATCTTCTCGTTCAGACTGTCAAGATAGCGCTGCTGTTGATTGGCGGCTCTGATCTCACGGATATTTTCGAGAGTCTCCTGTATGCCGTCCGATACTGCCACAGATGCCGCCTTGCCTTTTTCGGCGTTTCTGTTGGATATTTTCCGGCTGCCGAACAGCAGCACAAAGGCGACAGGCACACCCCACAGGCAGGCAAGTGCAAGCCTCCAGTCAAACACAAGGAGTATCACAGCGATGATTGCAGTGGAAACATAGGAACCGTAAAGATAGCCTAAAACGTGAGACCATACGTGTTCCATGCGGTTTACGTCACCCATGATGGTTTCGGTCAGGTCGGCAAGGTCACGCTTTCCGAAGAAGCTGAGAGGCAGCTTTCTCATTCTCTCGGCAAGACCGATACGCATATCCCTGATTTCACCGTAAACAAGACCATAGGTGGCGTGATACTGGAACAGGTGAGTGATAAGCGACAGCACAATAAACAGAATGGTCATGCCAAGATAAAACCAAACATTCGGCAGTGCGGAGCCGTCGGTATGAGAGGCGATAAAATCCTTCATCATGTAATATAGAATTCCCATACCGCTCATCATCAGAAGATTGACTATTATCGTCCAGATCATTCCCTTGACGGTATTAGAAACGCCCTTGTCTGAAAGGGCATATTTTCGTTTGAATTTTTCTCCGAACAATTATCTCGCCTCGCTTTCGGTTTTGATGCGCCACTGAGCGGCTTTGTTGTAATCCTCCCACATACGGGCATATAATCCGCCGCCTGCGATCAGCTCTTTATGTGAACCCTGTTCGGAGATCTTCCCGTTATCCAGCACAATGATCTTATCCGCCCCGACTACTGTGGAAAGACGGTGCGCTATCATTATCACCGTGCGTCCTTTTGTAAGTTCAGCAAAGGCTCTCTGTATCAGTACTTCATTTTCGGGGTCGGCAAAGGCTGTGGCTTCGTCAAGAACAACAATATCCGCATCCTTGAGAATTGCACGGGCAAGAGCGATCCTCTGCTGCTCACCTCCGGAAAGATATGTACCTTTGCTGCCGATGACTGTGTCGATACCCTCCGGCAGCTTTTCGATGATATCATTGCACTGCGCCGCCGAAAGCGCTTTTTCGACTTCCTCACGGGTCGCCTCCGGCTTTGCGGCACGGACATTTTCAAGGATAGATGTTTTGAACAGGCGGTTGTTCTGAAACACAAATGCGATCTTGTCCATAAGGATTTCGGGTGCGATCTGACGGACATCCACTCCGCCGACCTCAACTGTACCTGAGCTTACATCCCAGAAGCGGGGTATAAGGCTTGCAGCCGTGGTTTTACCGCCGCCGGATGGACCTACAAGAGCGACTGTCTGACCGGATTCTGCCGTAAATGAGACATTTTCAAGCGCAGGCAGCTCCGAGCCCTCATAGGTGAAGGAAACGTCCCTGAACTCAACACGGTTTCCTGTCGGGAACTGCGGATGCTCCGACACATCAAGCACGGGTGCGTTCATCACCTGCTCGATACGATTCAGCGCAGTATTGGCAAGCATGGATCCGCTTGCTGCAAACATGATCTTTGCCAGAGCCGTTGAAATGATGGCGGAGAATACCGCATAGAACGCAAAGCTGGTCAGAAAACCGGCAAAGCTTCCGCTTTCCAGCGCACCGGGCGCAAGAAACAGCGCAACAGGTATCTGAAATACAAACGCTGCTTCCGTAAAGGTCAGGTTCACCGACTGCGGCATACGGCACACACCGTCTGTGTAGCGCTCGGCTTTGGAACTGTAATCCTCAATGGCCTGTTTGAATGCCTTGAAGGAATAGACCGTCTGCTGGAACACCTTGACAACGGGAATACCTCGCACATATTCTGTTCCTGCCTTGCTCATGGTGTCCTGAGCGCTCTGGTATTCCATCATCAGATTTGCGTTTTTGCCGCCCATCATCGTAAACATTGCAACAATAGATATGACAGCCGCTAAAAGACAAGCTGCTCCCATGCGCCAGTCAAATACGAACATCAATACGATCATGGCAATAAACATTGCTGCCGTACCTGCAATATCCGCCAAGTTGTGGGCAAGAAGAGTTTCCGTTTCGGATGCGGCGCCGTCAAGCCTGTTGCGGAGCAGTCCTGAAGCATTGTTGTCAAAGAAACCCAGCGGGGTCTTCATCAGGTGCGCCAT
>DBWG01000076.1:18365-18823 GCA_002308635.1 Ruminococcaceae bacterium UBA1244
CCCGCCGAGAGCAAAGGCAAAGGCGATCCATCCGTATTGCGCAATATTCTCGGCTTTTGTCCATTCGGGAGCGACGCCGATAAGGTCACGAACTACCAGCCAGATACAGATGTAAGGCATCATACCCATGACCATAGCCACAGCCGAAAGTCCCAGCCCTGTAAACAGCAGCCATTTTTTATTGCCTGCATATTTTATCAGCCGTGACAAAGGGGATTTTTTCTTATCTTTTTTCACCTTATTTTCTTCCTTTCTGACAAACACATGAAAAGAGAAAACACAGACCCGCTTGAATCTGTGCTTCTGTTTGTCACTTATTCAGCAAGAGCTGCGCCGAGCTTTTCGCAGGCTGAAATTGCTTCATCATCCGGCGCTTCGTTAGCAATGACGAAATCGGCAGCAACATCCGCTCCGAGAGACTTGACTTCTTCGTCCCAGTTCCGCATCCATTCGCCGTC
>DBWG01000076.1:18899-19072 GCA_002308635.1 Ruminococcaceae bacterium UBA1244
AGGAACTCACCGTCCTCCAGTTCCTCTGCGCCCATTGCCGGACAGCCCAGCGCAAATGCGTCAAAGCTGTCTGTCTTGTCGGCGCTGAATTCTGCGGCAGTAAACAGCTCCGCCTGTGCGCCGGCATCATTTGCACCCTTCAGCACGGCATTTGCCATAGCCTCCGTATTGCC
>DBWG01000074.1 GCA_002308635.1 Ruminococcaceae bacterium UBA1244
CAATAAACTACTGCTACTTTACTCATATTTAATTACTCCTTCTAAAATTATTATCATAAGCCATAAGGCATAATGAACTCAACAAGACACCGCCAACCGTTCAACGCTGTATCCCTTAGACATCAGCGAACAGCAGATCTCTGTGCAGCGCTTATATTTTTCAAATGTCATCTGTGCTTTGGCGGCATCACCGTAGACCTTCCAGCAGCCGACGCATTTACATCCGCTTCCTTTGTGTTTGATAAAGCCGCAGACATCCTCCGGCGGATAGCCTAAAAACAAACCTATCTCATGTGGGAACTCCTCATTTTTACGCAGCTTTTTCATCAGCTCCGCAAGACAAAGATTGACGCTTTCCTTACGATATCCCATTTCACGGAGAATCCTCACAGCCTGTTCGTTAATAAGATCATTCCGAAGTCTTGAGGGTCTGTAAAGATAAACAAGTGTAGAACCGTTCAGGTGTCTGAGTGGGATAGCCCTAAGACCTTTTTCGCTGAGCCTGCAATTTATTTCCTTAAGGCTTCGGTGTTCTTCTTCTTTCGTTTCAAAGCGGCAGGAAAACATATTGCCTGTTTTAAGTCCCATCAATGTGGGCGCACAATGTCTTACTAACATTTCTTCCGGCACAGCAGATCACTCCTTTCATCCGGTATAGCGTTCGAGGATATTTTTCAATGCTGATTTGGAGCCGGAATGAGAACGCTCCACCGGGATATTCTGCCCTTTTGCGCTGTCTAAAGCACAACGCAGCATCTTATGCGACATGGTATCCGTAAACAGTACAAGCAGATCGGGATTTCCCATATTCTGCAAGCCTCTGCACATTTTAGGATACACCTTCGCCTTGCATTTATACCTCTTGCATAGCTCTGTATATTCCCTGACCATACATTCATTTCCGCCGACAATTACAACGCTCATATTTCCTCCATTCAATTAGACATGTCTAACTATTTGTCAAAAATTATCGGTCAGATAAATTAGGCTTATCTAACCGATAATAGTTTAACACATCTAACTATGTTTTGTCAAGAGCAAATTTGCTTTTTTATTCCGTTCCTTTCAGTGCCTCGACCATATCTATCTTCCTGTTTTTCCTTGCGACCATAAGTCCCACAAGCAAAGAAACACCAAAGGTCAACAATATCGAAACACAATATGTCAGAGGTCCCAGCATCAGCTTCATTTCATATTCACCCGCAAGGGCAAGAAGCAGCCAATTCAGAACGCCAACGCCTGCCGGAAGTCCTATTATAACACCGATGACAGTAAGCCATAAATTCTGTGATATCAGAAGGCGATCGATCTGTTTATTTCGGAAGCCGAGAACCTTCAATGTCGCAAGCTCCCGTGAGCGTTCCACATAACTCATTATGCCTAAATTGTAAAGCACAACGATACCAAGCACTGCCGCAGCGACAACAAGTATGATTACCATTCCGTCCATGATAGAAACAAAGCTGTTGAAGGTTGCCATGAGTTGAGCTTTATCCTGTTTGCCTGCGATAAGCTCCGAAGATGGAATATCGTTTATATTTTTGTTTGTATAAACAGCTGTCGGGGTGTATTCGATCCCCAGCTTATCTGCAAAGGTATCGCTTATAGTAACGCTTTCCGTCATAATGGAACGATTATAGCCGACGACCTTTGCGGTATATGTCTCCTTTGAACCGTAGGGTGAAAATGTGATCTTCTCCCCTATCCTTGCCTTGTCTTTCAGCCGCAGACAGAGATAAACGCCATCATCACTGAGTTTGATCCTGCGGTTGTCCTCGTCAATTATATTATACAGCTCGTTCGGGTTATGAACTACATCAAGGCTGACCGTATCTCCTCCAAGACTAATCCCTGTAAGGCTCTCCCAGTCGCCGTCAAGCTCTGTGGCAAGTGCCTTTGCCTTTTCGCTGTCGGCATTATCCACAAGATTTACCTTTGTAGCGTAATTTGAAATATCCTTGTCCAGCAGGTCAAGAAAGCCTGCCATAGTATCACGCATACCAAGACCGCCGACCATCAGCACCATACAGCCCACAATTCCGAACAGAGTCATAAAGGAACGGCTTTTGTGGCGGCTCAGGTCACGGATGTTCCACTTTGTTCCGAAACGGAGCTTATCCCATAGCTTTGTGCGCTCCCAGACGAGCTTGCGCATTTTCTTTGGTGTGTAAGGACGGAGAGTTTCTGCGGCTGTACCCCCTGAGCTGACGGTGAACGGACAGGAAACTGATAAGCGTCAGAAGTATTATTGTGCCGAGCATCACGGGATAGCAGAAAAACGGTGTTGCAGCCGTCCAGTCGGGCATATCGAAATATGTTCCCATCATGCCGTTTTCGCTCATCACCGCCTTGCAGACAAGATAGCCGAGTCCTGCGCCAAGAGCGGTTCCGACTATACCGATAAACAGTCCGTATGATGTATAATGCCTTAAAATCCTGCGGTTTTTGAATCCAAGAGCTTTCAGAGTTCCTATCTGAATCTTTTCCTTTGTGGCGATACGGTGCATAGTCGTGACCATCGTAAGTATCGCTATCGCAAGGAACAGAACCGGCAGCACCGAACCCATAGTCTTGCCTTCCTCGGATTCACCCATCGCTTCTTTATATACAACATGGTCTGTCTTCGGAGTTACCATGATAGTTCTGCCGAGAGCATTTTTAACAGCATCCTCAAGGCTTTCCTTATCCATATCTGAAAGGATATTCACTTGTGCATAGACCTTGTTTTCTGCTTCATCAATCGCATTTTCCGTAATCAGGTTTTCGGGCAAACCCGACATTTTCAGCTTTTCACGAATGACTGTTCTCAGTTTTTCAGGAGACATATAGGCATAACCAAATGTATTGTAATCGGGCATCATCTGATTTTTGTCCGCAACGCATATCATGTGTTCGCCGGCTTTTATCAGACCGACTATCTTTCCTGAAATATCCATTCCCTGATACGAAAGAGTCAGCTCATCGCCGAGCTTATAGTTATTAACGGCGGCAAATTTATCTGAAAGCCAGAAGCCGTCACCGTTTTCATCATATTTTTCTCCGCTCATAACGACAAATGTCGAAACGGAAAAGTTTTCGCTGACATCAAGGGCAAGGGATTTGTTTGTCTTTCCCTTCAGGTCAAGATTGACGGACAGAAACCGGGCCGCCGCATTTACTCCGTCAATACCTGCTATTTTGTCAAGATCATCAGCGGTAAAGCCGTTCTGATCATATAATCTGAAATCTGCATAATTCGTATCCGAAAAGAATTTCGATGTATCATATTCAATGGTGTACCACTCCATATTGAAACCAAGAAAAATGCCCATTCCGAGAGTAATCATTATTATCATGGAAATGAACTGCGCCTTGTAGCTCCATGCGGTACGGAATAATTTTCGTGTCAGCATTACCATTCCACCTCGTCTGCGCTCATGGGATTTTCCTGTTCTTCAACAGAGCGTATTTTACCGTTTTTGACACGGATGACTACGTCAGCCATTTTAGCGATACTCTGGTTATGCGTAACAATAACTATGGTTTTTCCGTAGCTTTTTGCCATTTTTAGAAGGAGCTTGAGTACCATAACGCCGGTTTCGGAATCAAGTGCGCCTGTGGGTTCGTCACAAAGGAGAATCTGGGGATTTTTGCACAGCGCCCTTGCAATAGACACCCTCTGCTGTTCGCCTCCCGAAAGCTCGGACGGGAAGTTGTGCAGATGGTCGGAAAGCCCGACCTCCTCTATCATCTGCTTTGCGTCAAGATGGTTCTTTGAGATTTCCGACACAAGCTCTACATTCTCATAGACCGTCAGCGTTGGAATAAGATTATAGAACTGAAAGACAAATCCCACCGTTGACGCACGGAAATCCGCAAGCTCGTTATCGCTGAGTTTGGATATATCTTTATCGTTTACGGTTATCGTGCCCTCCGTCGGGCTGTCCAGACCGCCCAGCATATTCAGAAGGGTGCTTTTGCCCGCACCTGACGGACCGAGAATAACAACAAACTTTCCTTCGTCAAGGGTGAAACTGACATGATCCAGCGCTTTCAATTCATGCTCGCCTGTCTGATATACCCTTGTGACATTATCGAATTTTACGATAGACATTTCTGATCTCTCCTTTATTTCTTTTTCCAAAACAGCGAAAAGCCGTTTTTCTCATACGGCTCTGTTTTTACATCAAGGACTATATAGCCTGTTTTCTTTATTTTATCACAAAGAAGGCTTTCGTCAAGCAACTCATCACTGATGATCTCAGTCGTACCTTTGCTGTGGGATGAACTGACTTTCCTGACCTTGAAATGATTACGGACAGTGTCATTGATATGGCTTTCGCACATCGGACACATCATGCCGTCGATTTTCAGTATTGTTTTGAACATTTTTCCCATCTCCTTTTTTAAAAGAATGATCCTATGCCGGTCCGACATAGGATCACTTCACGTTAGTTTTTGTCAGCTTTGTGACTGCCGCAGTTTTTGCAGTTTGAACAGCCGCTGCAGCCCTGACAGCCGCTGCACATTCCGCCCTTTTTTCTCTGCCTGATAAGGTAGATAACATCAAGCACAAGAACTAAAGCAACAACAGCTATAATGATGACCGTCATATAATTATTTGCAAGCCATTCAAACATAATTATCCTCCTTTTAAGCAGCCGCAGCTTTCAGCTTATGTGTTTTCTTTGCAGGTCGGAACAGCATAAAGCAGATAAAGGCAAGAACCAGTGTCGCTGCAATGAGTCCAACGACCTGAACATTTCCCGTGAATAGCAGACCGAACTGATAGATCATAAGCGCTGTCGCATAAGCGAATACGCACTGATAGCCGACTGCAAAGAGCGTCCATTTTGCGCTGTTCATTTCTCTTTTGATAGCGCCGATAGCCGCAAAGCAGGGTGCGCACAGAAGGTTGAATGCAAGGAACGAATAGCCTGCAAGAGGAGCAAGTCCCTTGAAATCAAGAACACCGAATACACCAACGACTTCCTCTTTTGCCACAAGTCCCATGATGGTAGCGACTGTTGCAGTGGATTCTCCGAAGCCTAAAGGTGCGAATATCCAGCATATTCCTTCGCCGATCTTAGTGAGAATGCTCACGCCGTCACCGGTGAATTCTTCAAAGTATCCGAATGAACCTTCGTTCCAGCCAAAGGAATTTCCCAGCCAGATAAGAACTGACGAGATAAGAATGATCGTACCTGCCTTTTTGATGAACGACCAGCCGCGCTCCCACATAGAGCGGAGTACGCTGCCGAAAGTGGGAAGGTGATAAGCCGGAAGCTCCATAACAAAGGGAGCGGGATCGCCGGCAAACATTTTTGTCTTTTTGAGCATGATACCCGAAATGATTATAGCTGCAACACCGAGGAAATAGGCGCTGGGAGCTACCCACCATGCGCCGCCGAACAGTGCGGCAGTCAGCAGGGCAATGATGGGCAGCTTTGCACCACAGGGGATAAATGTGGTAGTCATGATCGTCATACGTCTGTCACGCTGGCTTTCTATGGTTCGTGACGCCATGATACCGGGAACGCCGCATCCTGAACCAACAAGCATTGGTATAAACGACTTTCCTGAAAGACCGAAGCGTCTGAAAACTCTGTCAAGCACGAAGGCGATTCTCGCCATATAGCCGCAGCCTTCGAGAAGAGCAAGGAACAGGAATAATAAAAGCATCTGGGGAACAAATCCCAATACCGAACCTACGCCCTTGATGATACCTTTAAACACCAGACCATGCAGCCACGAAGGTGCGCTTTTAAAGGCGGGCTCTAAAAGTGCGGGTATGCTCTTTACGAATACACCGTAGGAAGCTTTGTCGGGAAGATCTTCTGCATCATCGTCTGTTGCTTCATCGTAAATATCCGTGAAAGCGTATTCAATATTGTTTTCGGTAAAGTATTCTTCAAGGGAAGCGGAATAGGTTTCATAGGCTTCGTCAAAATCGGCAAAACTGCCGTCTTCGATAGCACCCGAAATATCCTCAGCGCCCAAAACATCCGCCTTAACAGCCTTATCTATGTCGGCTTTGAATTCGTCAGTCCAGATATTCTTTTCGGCATAGCCGTCCATTGCGGAGTCATAGTCATTCTGACCGATACCGAACAAGTACCAGCCGTCGTCACCGAATACGCCGTCATTTGCCCAGTCCGTCAGCACCGTACCGAGTGAATCACCCCAGGGCATAGGCACAGGCATCATAACAAAGGCATAAACAAGGAACATCACAACGACAAATATCGGCAGTGCAAGAATCCTGTTGGTAACGACCTTGTCTATCTTGTCCGATACGGTCAGTGCCTTGCTGTTCTTCTTGTGATAGCACTTCTTCATCAGTGTACCGATGTATTCATATCTGGAGTTTGTGATTATACTTTCGGCATCGTCATCCATTTCCTTTTCGGCTTTTTGAATATCCTCTTCGATGTGTTTGAGTGTTTCTTCGCTGACACCAAGCTTTTCAATGATCTTTTCGTCACGCTCAAACAGCTTTATAGCGTACCATCTCTGCTGCTGTTCGGGTTTGTCGTGAAGAACGGCTTCTTCGATATGGGCTATTGCGTGTTCTACCGGCCCCGAAAATGTATGCTGAGGTATCGGCTTTGCATTTTCAGCCGCTTTCAGACATTCTTCAATTGCCTTGTCAATACCCTCGTTTTTCAGTGCGGAAATTTCCACCACCGGACATCCTAAAGCCTTTGAAAGTTCGGCTGTCTTGATCTTATCTCCGCTTTTGCGGACAACATCCATCATGTTCACAGCCGCCACAACAGGTATTCCCAGTTCCAGAAGCTGAGTTGTAAGATAAAGATTTCGCTCGATGTGTGATCCGTCAATGATGTTGAGAATCACCTCCGGTTTTTCCTCCGTCAGATAATTTCTCGCCACCACTTCCTCGGGCGTATACGGCGAAAGAGAATAAATACCAGGAAGGTCTGTAACTTTAACGTCCGTATGCTTTTTGAGTTTGCCTTCCTTTTTCTCGACCGTTACACCCGGCCAGTTGCCCACATACTGATGTGTGCCTGTCAGCAGGTTAAAAAGTGTTGTCTTGCCGCAGTTCGGGTTTCCGGC
>DBWG01000063.1 GCA_002308635.1 Ruminococcaceae bacterium UBA1244
GTTATCTTTGCGGCACTTCCTCACGGACTTTCTCAGGAGCTTGCCGCTCAGTGCGACAAGGCAGGAAAAGCCTTTATTGATCTCGGCGCAGACTTCCGCCTTGAAAGTGAGGACGAATATAAAGAATGGTACGGATGCGAGTTTCTTGACCACGACCTTCACAAGCGTTCGGTCTACGGTTTGCCCGAACTGTTCAGAGAAAATATCAAGGGCAAGAAAATTATTGCTAACCCCGGATGTTATACAACAGGCGCACCGCTTGCACTTGCTCCGGCAGTTGTAAACGGTCTTGTAAGCACTGACGGTATTATCGTAGATTCAAAATCCGGCGTTACGGGCGCAGGCAGAAAGCCCAGTCAGGGCAATCACTATCCCGAACTCAACGAGGGTTTCCACGCCTATAAAGTTGCAAATCACAGACATACTCCCGAAATTGAACAGACACTTTCAAAGCTTTCCGGAAAGAATGTAAAGATAACCTTTGTTCCGCATCTTCTTCCCGTAAACAGAGGTATAATCTCTACCTGCTATGCACGTCTTAACGAGGGCGTTACAAAGGAACAGCTCAGAAAAGCGTATGAGGATTTCTATAAGGACGAATTCTTTGTCCGTGTTCTGCCGGACGGCGCAAATGCGGACATTCACAATATAAAATATTCAAACTTCTGTGATATATCCCTTCACGTTGACGAGCGCACAGGTACATTCGTTGCGATATCCGCTATCGACAACATGGTAAAGGGCGCTGCGGGTCAGGCAATACAGAATATGAATATTATCTTCGGTCTTGACGAAAAGACAGGACTTGTAATTGTACCGCCTGCTTTTTGATCTGAAACAGGCACACCAATAAGGAGGAATCTGATATGGCATATACATATATAAAAGGTTCGGTAACTGCTGCAAAGGGATTTACTGCTTCGGGTATCCACTGCGGTATACGCAAGAACAAGACAAAAAGAGATATCGCTCTTATCTTCTGTGAGAAGAAATGTACCGCAGCGGCTGTTTATACAACTAACCTTGTAAAAAGCTCACCTATCTATGTTACAAAAAATAATATCGCTGACGGTTATGCTCAGGCTGTCATCTGCAACAGCGGAAATGCTAACACCTGCAACGCTGACGGCATGGAAAAAGCTGAAATGATGTGCAGGCTCACCGCCGAAAAGTTAGGCATAAGCGAAAAGGACGTTATTGTCGGTTCTACGGGTGTTATCGGACAGATACTTCCCATCGAGCCTATCGCAGAAGGCATGGAACAGCTTGTAAGTGAATTGTCTGTTGACGGCGCACCGAATGCTGCCGAGGCAATTATGACTACCGATACAGTTGCAAAGGAAGTTGCAGTTGAAACAGTCATCGGCGGAAAGACCGTAAAGGTCGGCGGTATCTCAAAGGGCAGCGGTATGATACATCCCAACATGGCAACAATGCTCTGCTTTGTTACAACTGACGCTGCAATTTCTGCCGAGATGATACAGAAGGCAGTTAAGACCGCTGCTGACAAGACTTTCAATATGATAAGCATTGACGGCGACACATCAACAAACGATATGCTTTCCGTAATGGCATCAGGACTTGCCGGAAATGATGAGATAGTTTCGGAGGGCGAGGACTATGACGCATTCCTTGAAGCATTCACAGCGGTATGCAGAGGTCTTGCAAGAATGATGGCTAAGGACGGCGAGGGCGCAACAAAGCTCCTCACCTGCAAGGTAAGCGGTGCAAAGACCGAAAACGACGCAAAGGGCGTTGCAAAGTCGGTCATCTGTTCAAGTCTTTTGAAGGCTGCAATGTTCGGTGCTGACGCAAACTGGGGACGTGTACTCTGCGCTATCGGTTATTCAGGCTGTGACGTTGATGTAAACAAGGTAGACGTATCCTTTGCTTCAAAGGCAGGAAAGATAGATGTCTGCAAGAACGGCGCAGGCATAGAATTCAGTGAAGAGATCGCAAAGACCATCCTTGTTGAAGACGAGATAGACATTATCGTTGAACTCAATGACGGCGAAGGCACTGCCGAAGCATACGGCTGCGACCTCACTTATGAATATGTAAAGATAAACGGCGACTACAGAACATAAGCGGAGTGCCTCCGGTGCGTGACCGCACTGGACAATTTTAAAGCACAGTTAAACCAACCCCCTTGGGGTTTACTGTGCCGGAAAGGTGAAAAAGATGTGGAATATATCAAATCAGGACAGGGCTAATGTACTGGTACAGGCTCTGCCATATATACAGAAAATGTCCGGAAAGACCATAGTTGTAAAATACGGCGGAAACGCTATGATAAGTCCGGAGCTTAAAGATGCTGTAATGAGCGATATCGTTCTTTTGCAGCTTGTAGGAATAAATGTTGTGCTGGTTCACGGCGGCGGTCCGGAGATCAGCGGTATGCTCAACAAGATAGGCAAGGAGAGCCGTTTTATAAACGGTCTGAGAGTTACCGATGAAGAAACCATCGACATAGTTCAGATGGTTCTTGCCGGAAAGGTAAACAAGAGCCTTGTGCAGCTTCTTGAACAGCACAGCGGTAAGGCTATCGGACTGTGCGGACTTGACGGCAGGATGATAATGGCTGAAAAGAAGGCTTCGGGAATTGATCTCGGCTTTGTCGGCGAGATAACCGAAATTCACACAGAGGTTATCGAGAATGCCACAAAAAACGGTTATGTGCCGATAATTTCTACTGTTGCCGGAGGATACAACGGCGCAGTTTATAACATAAATGCCGACCTTGCAGCAGCAAGGATAGCAGCGGAACTTAAAGCCGCAAAGCTCATTCTTATGACTGATATAAGAGGTCTTCTCAGAAACAAGGACGACGAGAATACGCTTATCCCTGTAGTAAATGTCAGCGAAGTTCCCTCACTCAAAAGAGAGGGCATCATCTCCGGCGGCATGATACCGAAGATAGACTGCTGTGTAGAAGCCGTAAGACGTGGTGTCAAGAGAGCGCACATCATCGACGGCAGAATACCCCACTCCATTCTTATTGAAATGTTCTCCGACGAAGGAATCGGCACCATGTTTTATTGAGTGCGGCGCAGAGCCTGCGGTGCGTGGTCTCACCTGTCGGCTCGGTCGGTGCTTCTGC
>DBWG01000071.1:0-2460 GCA_002308635.1 Ruminococcaceae bacterium UBA1244
AAAGGCAAGAAAAGAGCTGATAGCAGGATTTGAAGAGCGTGGTATTGAATATTGTGTCTATAACCCTTGTGGAAGCTTCAAAGACCCGAATGAAGCTTTGATGAATAGTCCTGAAACGTTCAGGTTGGCGGTAATATACGGAATAGAACATATTGATGATCTTATAGCCCAAAGGATAAATGATAACGAGGCAGCCAGAAAAACAGAATATGACGATCAGTTTTCGGCAAAGGTGTTTTTAAAGGACTTTGTTGACGGTATTTCGGAGAACGTTAATACGGAGGTTATTCCTACAGGCTTTGAAGCGCTTGACAATATGCTTGACGGCGGACTGTATGAGGGGCTTTACGGAATAGGTGCTATATCTTCTTTGGGTAAAACGACCTTTGCCTTGCAGATGGCGGATCAGATCGCATCACAGGGGCATGAGGTTCTCGTTTTTTCCCTTGAGATGTCGAGGAATGAGCTGATAGCCAAAAGTATTAGTCGGAATACTTTGCGCCGTGTAGTGCAGACAGATGGCAGCATACAGCACGCAAAGACCACAAGGGGCATTATGTCCTGTAAAAAATATAATTCTTACTGTCAAGCCGAAAGGGAGCTTATCAGAGTTTCAATAAACGACTATGAAAAAATTGCCGGTAATATCTTTATCAGAGAGGGTATAGGGGATGTTACCGCAGAGACTATTGCACAACAGGTCAGTGATCATATAGAGAGCGGACACAATCCGCCTGTTGTAATCGTTGACTATCTCCAGATACTTTCTCCGAAGAATGAGAAGTGGACAGATAAGCAGAATACGGACAATGCGATACTTACATTCAAGCGGCTATCGAGGGACTATAAAATTCCTGTTATTGTGATAAGTTCCTTTAACCGTGAAAATTACAGCGTAAAAGTTTCCATGCAGGCGTTCAAGGAAAGCGGCGCTATTGAATATTCAACGGATGTGCTGATAGGATTACAGCTCAAAGGCATAGGTAACAAGAATTTTGATATAGATCAGGCAAAAAGTAAAAATCCCCGTGAAGTGGAAGCCGTGATACTCAAGAACCGTAACGGCAGTACAGGCGGCAGGATAGGATTTGACTTTTATGCCATGTTCAATTACTTTGCCGAGTCAGATGCTGTTCCGGTACCGTCAGATGATGTGGCTTTGAGCAGTAAAAAAAGCAGGAGGCTTTGATAAAATAAGAGTAAAATATTGGACATAGCTCTAAAACGCATTCTACGCCCTTCTGAGGCGTTTTTAGTCCTTAGGTATGAAAGTATATTACTTTGCTAATAAAACGCATTATATGGCTATCTACGCTTGTTTCAGGGGCATTCTTGAATTTATGCAGATCAATTTTTGTTTTCATTCATTAGAGTCAAAAGGAGACAAATCGGTTCATTTTAATTTAAAAAAATTTGTTGTACCGGAATTCTCGCAGATATGCAGTGTTAATCAGCCTTGATATGTAATTGCAATGTTTTTACATAAAAATTGAATGTGAGTTTGACATGAAAGGAAAAACTCCGTTTCGCTGATAATTTGTCACAAATTGATTTGTTAACTTTTTTATTGAAACTTATGAACAAACTATGAATAAAAATGAACAAAAAAATTTTTGTAAAAAATCGTTTTTTATGTGAAAAATAGAACTTGTTCCATTTGCATTAAAATGCGTTGACAATACAATAATGTGTACTGTATAATCGTGACTGTCGAGAAGATCGTCAAAAATTTAAAACATAGGGAGATAAAATTATGGATAACAAAAGAATTTCAAAAGCTTTCATTGCTCTTTTAGCATCCGCAGTTGTAGTTGCATCAGGCGCTGCAGCACTTCCGGCAAATGCCGCTTCATCAAGTACTACAGCTTCATCTGTATCCGCAACAGTTGCAAGCAAGTTAAGTGCATCATTCTCCGCTCTTTCCCCCTACAAAATCAGCACTACTCAGAGTTTTGCTGTAGCAGCTTCAATAAATGAAGGCACAGCACCTTATACATACAAGTTCGGCTATATCAAGGACGGCAAAACAACATATGTAAAGACAGTAAAGACAAACGCTCCCTATTACAAATATGATTATAAATTCAAAACTGAAGGTTCTTATATCCCTGTTTTAGTAGTAACAGATTCCACAGGCAAAAAGGTTACATACAAGCTTAAAGCAGTAACAGTAAAAGATCTTAAGATCCTTTTCGGCAAGGCAGGCTCAAACATCATTGACAAGTCNNAAGTCACAGGCTTTTCAGGCTACAACTTCCGTAGGCGGCGGCGATCCTGAATATACATACAAGTACGGCTATATCAAGGACGGCGTTACAAAGAATGTAAAGACTATCAAAACTTCTGCTCCCTACACCACATACACATACAAATTCACAGAGGCAGGCACATATACTCCCTTTGTTGAAGTCATAGATAAAGACGGCGCAAGAACAACAGTAAAGCAGGCTAATGTAACAG
>DBWG01000071.1:2508-7542 GCA_002308635.1 Ruminococcaceae bacterium UBA1244
AAGTCACAGGCTTTTCAGGCTACAACATCTGTAAGCGGCGGAAAGACTGACTATACATACAGATACGGCTACATCAAGGACGGCGTTACAAAGTTTGTAAAGACAATCAAGACTCCTGCTCCTTATACAACTTACACATACAAATTCACAGAGGCAGGCACATATACTCCTTTTGTTGAAATAGTAGATGCAGACGGCGCAAGAAGAACAGTAAAGCAGACTAATGTAACAGTAAAGGATCTTCAGATTGCTTTCGGCAAGGCAGGCTCAAACAAGATCAGCACTGAACAGGCTTTTCAGGCTACAACATCTGTAAGCGGCGGAAAGACTGACTACACATATAATTACGGTTACATAAAGAACGGCGTTTCAAAGTTTGTAAAAACTGTCAAGACTCCCGCTCCTTACACAACTTACACATACAAATTCACCGAGGCTGGTACATATACTCCCTTTGTTGAAGTTGTAGATGCAGACGGTGCAAGAAGAACAGTAAAGCAGGCTGATGTTACAGTAAAAGATTTCAAAGTAGATTTTGGTTCTGTTTCTTCATACAATATCAAAAAGACTCAGGCTTTCCAGACTACAGCTTCACTCAGCAACGGAAGCGGTACATATACATACAGATTCGGTTACATCCAGAACGGCAGCAAAACATATTTAGATTCACAGAGAACAGGTTCTCCCTATATGACTTATGTATATAAGTTCCCAGCTAAGGGTTCATACATTCCTTTCGTAGAGGTTATGGACGGCGAAAGCCTTTACGCTTCTGCTAAGCTTGCAGCAGTAACTGTTACAGACTGAATTTAATACAAAAAATGAACCTCTGATGCACAATAGTGTGTCAGAGGTTTTTTATGCTTCCGGCGGATATGTATATATAAAACAGTGTAATTTTACCTTCGAGCCGTCAAAAACGCCGCAGCGGAGCTTTAAAAGATTCCTCACTTCGTTCGGAATGACAAATCGGGGGTGTTTTGATGTGTAAAAACTTGAACATAGCTCTCAGGCGCTCATAAATGCCCTGTATTGCATTTTATACCCTCAGAGGGTAATTTTACCTTTGAACTGTCAAAAATGCCGTAGCGGGCAAATATGACGATTTTACGGCTATTCCTGAATGACACTTCAAATCCGGTATGAAATTTTGTCCCCTGTCATCCTGAGCGCAGGCGAAAAGTGCTTTGATGTTGACGAGGCAAAGGCAAAAATTCCCCGTTAGATAGAAGCCTTTATTCTCAAAAACCGCAACGGCAGAACAGGAAACAAAATCGCCTACAGCTACTACACCATGTTCAATTATTTTTCGGAAGACGGAATTGTATGAATGTGGAAAGTGGAATGTGGAATTATTTGAATTGCCGATTGTCCTTGAAACCGGCTTAATATGCAGGTTTCAATATGTGTATGCACACAACACATACACATAAAACATATACATATCTTATACACATAATGCGGCAAAATAAAACATTAATCTGTATACAGAAATCGTTGATATATTTTGCCGCTTGTGGTATAATAATTTCCGGAGCTTTTTAAGCAGGGGGGGTATTATGAACTATATCAGCGCAGCTCAGGCGGCTGAAAAATGGGGTGTTTCCGAAAGAAGCGTAAGAAATTACTGTCAGCAGGGAAGAATAACTGGTGCGGTCAGAAATGAAAATTCATGGCTCATTCCCGAAAATGCCGAAAAGCCCGAACGCAAAAAAAGAAACGGCAAAATTCCGTCCGATCTTCTTTCACGGCTCAGACTTGAAAAGGATTCCGGTTTTAAAGGCGGTATCTACCACAAAATACAGATAGAACTGACATACAATTCAAATCATATCGAGGGAAGCCGTCTGACCAAAGACCAGACAAGATATATCTTTGAAACAAATACTATCGGTATTTCGGACGGTGCTGTAAATGTTGATGATGTTATCGAAACGGCTAACCATTTCCGATGTATCGATCTTGTGATAGATCAGGCTAAGTATGTGCTTACTGAAAGCTTTATAAAACAGCTCCATCTCACACTTAAAAACAGTACATCAGACAGCAGAAAAGCATGGTTTGCCGTTGGAGATTACAAGCGTCTGGAAAACGAGGTCGGAGGCTTGCAGACTGTAAAGCCTGCCGATGTCCAAAAGAAAATGAAGGAACTTATCACAAATTATAATCTGTCAAAGAAAAAAAGCTTTGACGAGCTTTTGCAGTTCCATTATGATTTTGAAAGAATACATCCTTTTCAGGACGGAAACGGCAGAGTCGGACGGCTTATTCTTTTCAAAGAGTGTCTGAGGAATGATATCACGCCTTTTATTATTGAGGATGATATAAAGATGTTCTATTACCGAGGGTTGCAGGAATGGAAAAATGAAAAAGGATATCTTCGGGATACCTGCCTGTCGGCTCATGACAGATTCAGGAAATATATGGACTATTTCGGCATAAAATACAGTGATTAAGCCTGTTTCAATATGTGTATGCACACAACACATACACATAACATATACACATAAAACATACACATAATATATACATATAAAACATGTGTATATATTATGTGTATAAAAACAAGGGAGAAATCAGTATGAAAGTAATAGCGGTCAATAACCAGAAGGGCGGCACAGGCAAGACTACAACGGCGGCGGCTCTTAGTTTTGCGTTGTATCACAGAGGGTTTAAAGTTCTTCTTATCGACCTTGACGCACAGGGGAATTTGTCATATACGGTAAATGCCGAGGGCGGCAGTTACGGGATTTTCGGAGCTATGGAACGCCCCGAAACTACTCCGCAGGAAATACAGTCCGTATGTTCGGACAGCAACGGCGGAAGAATAGATATTATTCCGAGTACGGAACGCCTTGCAGTTGCGGAAAAGATATTCACCGAGATAGGAAAGGAATATAAACTCAAAGAGGCATTACAGAATATTGACAGTACTGTTTATGACTATGTTATCATTGACACGCCGCCGGCTCTTGGCATACTTTCAATAAATGCACTTGCGGCGGCTGATACCGTGCTGATACCTGCACAGGCAGATATATATTCCTTACAGGGTATCACACAGATAAGCAACACTATTTCAACAGTACGCAAATACTGCAACAGTAAATTAACCATTGACGGCATTGTACTTACACGCTATAACAGCCGTACAACGATAAGCAAGGACTTGGCGGCGGCTCTGACACAGACGGCTGAAAAGCTCAGCACAAAGGTATATGATACCCGTATCAGGGAATGTACAGCCATAAAAGAGGCTCAGGCACTGAGAAAGGATATATTTATCTATGCACCGAAAAGCAACGCCGCAGAGGATTACAACAGCCTTACAAATGAGATAACCGGAGGATAACGCAATATGAAAAAGAATTTCACCAATGCCGCAGAGGAACTTATAACGGGCATACCGTCGGGACTGAATGACAGTGAAGCTGTCACGGAAAAGGAAGAAACGGCTGTAAAGAAAGGCGGATATCTCCGTTATGTTGAGCCGAGAAGCGAAAGAATGAACCTGCTTTTATCAAAAAGCCTTGTAAAAAAGCTTGATGCGGAAGCAAAAAAACGCCGGCTTTCAAAGAACGGTCTTGTAAATGAAATACTTGAAAAATATTTCGGTGAAAAATGATAAAAACGGCTTGCAGAGCCTGTTTGAATATGTGTATACACACAACACATACACATAACATATACATATAAAACATACACATATCTTATACACACAATGTCATTCTGAGCGAAGCGAAGAATCTTTAAAGATCCCTCGCACTGCTAGGGATGACAGCAGTAAAACATACACATAAAAAGCCGCCTGCGAAATATAAGTTTTCGCAGGCGGCAATTTGATTTCGGGAAAAACTCTTTCCACTAACCACTTTATTTTGTGACGATTAATTTCTCGGTGTTGCTGTCGAGGTCGGATAATAGTTTGATAATGAATTCTTTGGAGTCGGAAAAATTACTGTCTACCCATTTGAAAATAATGGACATACAGCCGTGTGAACGGTAATAAGCATGATAATTCAAGGCACGGTCACTGATATCTGAATCCTGTTTCTCAGCCTGAATTTTGAGGAACAGTCCCGATAGAAGCTTGTCTATTTTGTTTCTTAACTGCCATGTGGCATTAGGACAGAATATCATTCTGAATATGGTACGGTTTTCATCAATGTAATTTATGAGATATGAAAAGAATTTTTCTGACGGAAGTTCTTCAAGTCTGAGGATAAGAAGTCCCATTTCCAGAAGTACATCTTTCTCTATATTGTCATACAGGTCATATACATCCATGTAGTGTTTGTAGAATGTCACACGGTTTACATCTGCCTTATCCGCTATTTCCTGTACTGTTACTTTGTGAAGTTCCTTTTCCATAAGAAGTTCCGAAAGAGCGTCACAAAGTGCCTTTCTTGTTTTTAGTGTACGGCGGTCTGTCTTTTTTTCGTTCATCACGGTCACCCCATTTTATTAATACAGCTTAATTATATCATAATACGGAGTGATTTACAATTTTTAGGATGTATTTTTAACCGAAAATAAAAAAACTGTATTAGAATGCTCTCACCGCACATATATATAATTAATGTGGAAGTATTTCAATTTGGAATTTATTTTATTTCGGATATGAGGATTTGCTATGAAAAGAAAATCAGTGTCGGAACGTATTATCTCTTTTTTATCGGCTGCTGCTCTCTTTGTTACAATCTATGCACTTATATTTCCGTATATGACTATTTACACCCAAGCCGCATCTTTTTACAAAGTACGTTTTCATTATGTTGACGGTGACGGAAATGATATAATCCAGCCTGCCGAGCGTGTCATGCAGTACAGCAGAACCGCTGTCGATATGCATTCACAGTCTTATGCAAAGGATATTGAGGGATATAATTTTATGGCGTCATTATACGGCAGTGCAGAGGGTGACCGCTTCCAATATATCCAGAACCAGAAAAGCTCCTCAGGCGGAATTATAATAAATCTCAAAACTGACAGAATGTATGCGGCTGACAGCAGTAATGTTCCTCTTACGTCCGA
>DBWG01000071.1:7582-13350 GCA_002308635.1 Ruminococcaceae bacterium UBA1244
GCAAATCACATGATTGATATTTACATGGTCTATGCAAGTAAAGATAGTGCAACGCCGAATGAGGCGATAGCACAGCATTCACAGCTTCCGCCCGATGAATTTCCTTTCGGTGCACCCGACCATAACAAGAGATTAGAGCCGAATTATACTAATGGTTCATGGGACGGAACATATACACTTTATCTTGATGTCACGGGAAAGGCGGCTTCTGTCAGCAATTCCACAAAGGCAGACATAATATTTATTTACGATACATCAAACAGCATGGACACACCCGAAAATCCCGATGATTCCAATTCAAAGCGGCGTTATCAGGCGGCTTATGATGCGGTTTCGGACGTTGCGGACGAGCTTTTTTCTTTTAACAAGTCCGGAGAAACTTCTCCCCGTGTAAGAATAGGTATGGTTTCATATGCAAGCACAGCTAAGCTTGAATTTGACTATGTGGACAACATAAACGACTTTAAAAGCGGTTTCGCCTTTGCCGCAAAACAAAAGACCTATCAGAAAGGCACTTTCGGCGGTACAAACTGGGAGGACGGTATTCAGACGGCACGAAAGCTGTATGATTCTTCACACCGTGAGGATGCGGAGCAGTATATTATCTTTGTTTCGGACGGCGAGCCTACAAGCCGTATAACAAAAGGCAGTTGGTACGAGCATTTTGACGCATACGAATATAAAATGTCGAACAACAATACACAGCCCAATGTCCTGACGGACACGACAACAAACAAACAGTACTATGCATACGGATATGCAAACCTCAGCAACGGACAGTATTACTATACGGGTGTTGAACACGCCTATACACACTCAAAAGATGATGCAAGGGCGTTTGTAAATGCCGGTGTGAATCTGTACTCAATAGGCATATTCAACGAGGAGTCAACGCTCTGGCAGATGAACACACTTGTAAACTATGCATATACAGGCTTTGATTATCCCGATGTTCAGAACAATAACTATAAATACGCCGGAAATTCTCAGGCACTCCATGAAACATTCTCGAACCTCGTTCACGATATAACGAAAAATTTCGGATATGGGAATGTTGATATCCGTGACGTTATGACATCAACGACACTCACCGCAGGAGAGCTTGCCGGACATGCGGCAGATTTCAAATATTACAGGAATACCGCCGGCGGTATTCTTACGGAATGGACTGACGCACCGAAAGCAACATACAACCCCACAAACAAAACTGTTGAATGGGATATTTCAAAAGCCGGTATGCTTGAACAGAATGTCACTTATACTATCGGCTTTACGGTATGGCCCGATCAGGCTTCATATGATGCAATAATGAAACTCAATGCCATGATTGATTCGGGAGTATCACAGTCAGATGCTGACGAATATGCCGCAGAACATTATCCCGATGTTTCGCCGTTCCTCAGAAAAGACAAATCCGGACGTTACATCATACAGTCAAACGCTGATGCGGAATTGAAGTATGAGAGATTCATAATTGAAAATGACGGTAAGCCGCAGTCTTTGGGAAAAGAAACAGCCGGATATTCATTTCCCGATATGGAAACTACAAAGTATTATATGACTGTTTCAAAGTGCTGGAATGATCATTTACAGGATACAAACAGATTCAAGGCGGTTTATTTTGAGATATTCGAGGATTATGACGAAACCGCCGGTGCAGTAAATACACCCTACGCGGAAATCATGCTTGATGAATCAGACGCAGATCCGCACAATCCTTACAGATGGACAAAGCGGATAGAAATATCCCCGGGAATAATAAAAACGGCTCTCAACGGCACAACACCCATTAATGCCGGACATTCCTACCGTGTATATGAAACAGGCTACACGGACAAAAACAATGTTTTCCATGATATACACAATCCAGATAACTACACGGATTACCGCTACGAGTTCACCAATGAAACGGTTGTTCCGATGCTTTATGACGGTGAGATGAAATATCTGGGCGATACAGACGGTGACGGACAGTTAACGGGTACAAATAATCTTCGTGGCGGTATCAACCTTTACAAAACAGTTTCCGGACCTGACGGAAACATTATACACACCGATAACGAATATGAATTTATCATTCATCTGACGATACCCGAAAGATTTATTACAGGATATGAAAACGGTAAACCTGTATATGATGAAAATGCCTATCCCCTGTGGTACACAGTCTATACAGATACAGACCTTGACGGGAACTTTTTCGGTGAAACCGATACTGAAAAAGAATGGGGAACGCTTGCAGACGGTGAGCATTTAAAAATCAGGTCAGATCAGATGTTAAGGATAATAAATGTCCCTATCGGTACAGTGTATTCATTTGAAGAGGTTAACATTCCGAACGGCTGTACATTTGACCACGGCGAAATAAAAGTAAACGGTCAGACAGTGGCAGATTCACAGGAGAATAACATTCTGACATATACCACACAGCCCGACACGGCATACGACAACACATTCTATAACCGTGTAAATTATGTCGGCGTAACGCTTCCGCATACCGGCGGAGCAGGAACAAAATTATATACTTCAGGCGGAAAAACGCTTGTTTGTATAGCAGTCCTGATGCTTTTAATAAATCTCAGACGGAGAAAAACAGGCATCGGAACAAATATTTATCCGACAAAGAAAGGAAAGACACAATGAAAAAAATTTTTGCAGTTATGGTCACTGTGTTCCTTGCAGTTGTATTCACCGTTCCCGCATACGCAGTCCCCGAAAGTCCGCCCCATGTTATCACGATAACCAATACGGATTCTTCCGTTATGCATACCTATGAGGCGTACCGCATATTTGAAGGAAATCTTGACACTACTGATAACATTCTTTCAAATATCAAATGGAGTGACGGCATTGTTTCAGGTGATTTCCTTGCAGAGCTGAAAGGCATGAGCGAGTTTTCTTCATGCAATAGTGCAAGGGACGTTGCGAAAGTTTTAGCTTCCTTTGAGAATGATTCTTCGGTGCTTGACGCATTCGCAACCATTACGGGAAAACATCTTGATACAGTTGCAGGTACTTCAACGGAAAGTTCCTCTCCCTACAAAATCAATGTGACAGGTGACGGATATTATTTCATCAAGGATAAAAACGACACTGTGACCGCTCAGGGCGAAACTTATTCCAAGTATATTCTGAATGTTGTACATGATGTTACCATAGAGGCAAAGGATGACCACCTTGTACCCGAAAAAAACATTATTGAAAATGATATTCCAGTTTCGACAAATGCCGTATCTGTCGGCGATGAGATAACATTCAGCGTAAAGATAGACATTCCGAAAATGAACGGCTACAAGGCATATACATTCATTATGAATGATACACTTTCAAAAGGTCTTGAATATAAAGCCGTTAAGAGTGTCAGCGTAGGCGGAAAAACACTTGCGGAAAACACTGACTATACACTTTCTTCTGTAAAGAATGCTGACGGTACTACATCACTTACAATCACGTTTATTAACTTCATTCAGTACAAGACAATAAGCGGTAAGGTAGAAGTAAAATATACCGCCGTACTTGACACGGATGCTGTTATCGGCGGAAACGGCAACCCTAATACAGTCAATTTCACCTACTCCAATAATCCGTCTTCAACAGCCACAGGCAACGGCGGCGATACAGGCATTACACCCGATTCCGAAACGGTTACTTATACCACATCAATAAACATTCTTAAAGTTGACGGTCAGGATAATACAAAACTGCTCAGAGGTGCGAAATTCAGGATCGAGGGCGAAAAACTCAATACTGTCATAACAACGGGTACAAAATTTGAAAAAGCACCCTATACCGCAAAGGATAACGAAACAGCCGATGAAGATATATATTATCTTCTTGATGACGGCACTTATACAACAAATGCACCCGAACCCGTACCGGCTGAAAGTTATGTGCTTGTTCACTTCACCACGATAACGCCCACCGGCGAAAATGTAGATTTCACAGGCACTACCGACAATTCAGGCAAAACAAACTTTCAGGGGCTGAACTCCGGCACATATACCATAACGGAAATTGAAGCTCCGGACGGTTATAACCTGCTTGACAATCCGATAAGCTTTGGTATTAAATGGGATTACGAAAAGGGCTTTTCTGTCGCTGACAGCGAGCAAAGCGGTGTGACCTATAACGAGGCGGAAAAAACATTCAGTATCACTATTGAAAATAACTCCGGTTCTGTTCTTCCATATACCGGCGGTATCGGTACAGTGATCTTTAAAGTTATCGGCGGTATTTTCATAGCCGGTGCGGCTGTCGTTCTGGTTTCTGTCGTGGTATCGGGCAGAAAGAAAAACACCTGATAAGTAAATGAAAATCAGACTTTCAGTCATTATTTCAATCGTCATACTGCTTTCGGGACTTGCAATATACTTTTATCCCACTGTTGCGGATTACTGGAACACCTTCACACAAACCAAAGCTATACAGAGTTATTCAGAAAATGTGGATAATCTGAACCGTGAGGAATATTCAAAGATACTTGATGAAGCAAGGGCGTACAATGAGGAGATTGCAAAAAAAGGCATTTGCCGGCATATTTCCGACGAAGAAAAAGCAAAATATAATGCTGTTCTGAATCCCGATGGAAAGGGCATGATGGCTTATATAGAGATACCGAAAATAAATGTTGTTCTCGGCATTTATCACGGAGCTGATGAAAAAGTGCTGCTGCGCTCGGCAGGTCATATTGAGGGTTCTTCACTGCCTGTTGACAGTGAAAGCGCACACTGTATTATATCCGGACACAGAGGACTTCCGAGTGCATCGCTTTTTTCTGAGCTTGACAAGCTTGCAACAGGTGACAAATTTATGATAAGAACGCTTAACGAGGTGTACACATACGAGGTTGACAGTATAAATATTGTCGAGCCTGATGATATATCATTGCTGAAAATGGAAAAGGGAAAGAATTATTGTACACTCGTCACCTGTACGCCCTACGGCTCAAACACTCACAGACTGCTTGTCAGAGGACAGATGACAGATACAAAGAATCCGCCGGAAATTATGATACCTGCGGAAGCCATGCAGATAAAGCCGGTATATATTGCGGCATTTATAGCCGTCCCGATACTTGTTCTTATTGTCCCTGCAGTAATGATTTTCAATAAAAAGCCGCATAAACCCGATACCGAAAGGCTGAAAGGAAGCAACAGGACATGAAAAAAGCTTTGTTTTATACGGCAGTATGTGCCGTTCTGGTGATGGTCTGTGTATTTCCCGTATTTGCGGAAACCAATACATCACCCACCGGAAATATAACATTTACAATAACCTCATGCGAAACGGGGAAAAATATCGGCGGCGGAAGTATAGCCGTATATCGTGTTGCATCCCTTGACGGCAACGGAAATTATATTCCCGAAAATGATTTTTCATCACTGGATATAAATATTAATTCGCTTGTTTATTCCGATTCGGACTGGTCGGAAACAGCCGAGAATATTTCACTCTATATCAGAAATCATGCACTTACTGATAGGGCGGTTATTGTGAATATTGATGAAAACGGCTGTGCTGTGCTTTCGGGTGTAAAAACAGGACTGTATGCCGCCATTCAGAACGAAGCCCCCGACGGTTACGGCTCATTCAGACCTTTTATAATTCCCGTTCCGTACAATGACGGCTCGGAGATGAAATACAATTTTGATGCAAAGCCGAAAGGTACTGTAAAACTCCCCGACGGAATATGCACCGTAACATTTCCGTTTATCAGAAAGACTGTTAAAGGCACCGACAAAACAGTAAATACAGAGTTCCGGTTCAGA
>DBWG01000071.1:13495-13677 GCA_002308635.1 Ruminococcaceae bacterium UBA1244
GATACCGCAGGGATTTATTATTTTGAAGTGTCCGAGACAGACACGCATGAAAAGGGCTTTCGGTATGATAAGACCGTGTATTTCTGCAAATATTCGGTTGTGCATGACAATGAACACAATACACTCACCATTTCGGATATGACAGTCAGATATGACAACGCAAACGGAAAAATTCTGTACAG
>DBWG01000071.1:13739-13934 GCA_002308635.1 Ruminococcaceae bacterium UBA1244
ACTTTACCCCAGACAGGACAAGTCTGGTTTCCTGTGATATTAATTTCGGTGACCGGTACGGTATCGGTTATCATGGGTGCTGTACTGTTCAGACGGAAAAAGTATGAAATACGTTAGAATAAAAACAGTGCTGACGCAGTTTTAATGCGTCAGCACCTTATTTTTTTATTGAACTGTTACGGTGAACGCTTTCTT
>DBWG01000071.1:14003-17706 GCA_002308635.1 Ruminococcaceae bacterium UBA1244
GACTGTGCTGTTGTCCAGCTTGATGAAGTTGAGCGTTTGTAATATACGGCGTATGTATATGGAGCTTTGCCGCCGCTCGCCGCACATGTTACCGTTACGGAATCGCCCTTGTTTATCTTCTCTGCCGAGATTGAAGTATTGTTTTTAAGAACGTCCGTTACAGTGACGGTGAATGCTTTCTTTACGATAGTACCGTCAGCGTCCTTTACTTTTACGCTTACATCATAAGCACCTGCATTCTTTGGTGTGAACTTGACAACCTTGTTGTCCTTGTAGGACTGTGCGGTTGTCCAGCCTGATGAAGTTGAAAGCTTATAGTAAACGGCGTATGTATATGGAGCTTTGCCGCCGCTTGCCGCACATGTCACGGTTACAGAATCGCCCTTGTTTATCTTCTCTGCTGAGATTGCAGTATTGTTTTTAAGAGCATCTGTTACAGTGACAGTGAACGCTTTCTTGACGATAGTGCCGTCAGCGTCCTTTACCTTTACACTTACATCATAAGCACCTGTATTTTTGGGTGTGAACTTGACAACAGTATTTTCNNAACGACTTTTTGATTATTGTATCATTTGCAGACTTTACCTTTACACTGACATTGTACTTTCCCGAATGTTTCGGCGTGAATTTAACTGTTGTATTCTCCTTGTAGGACTGTGCAGTTGTCCACTTTGAAGCAGTCGAAAGCTTGTAGTAAACTGCAAACTTATAAGGAGTCTGTCCGCCGTTTGCAGAACATTTTACAGTTACAGTCTTTCCGAGAGTTATTGACTTTGATGAAATTGTCGAAGTATTTTTCAGTGTTTCGACATACGGCGCTGTAAATGATGTCTGTCTGTCGGTGTGACCGCATGAACAGCTCTTATAATATACATTACCGTTTTCCTTGTCGCTTGATATCAGATATTCGGGCTTCTGTACTTCAAGCGTGCAGTCATGCTGTGGGATAATGTGTATGAGCGTTTTGTTCTGCTTTGCTTTGGTGACAATTTCGCTTTCAGCTATCTGTACATCATCATTTTCACTTGTGTATGCTTTCAGTGTATGGAACTTGTTTTCAAGTGAAAATGCGGTGTTCTGACCGATAAGTTTATAGCTGTCATTGCTTGTAAGACCGTTGAAATCAAGCTCACCGTTGTAATAATATACAGTTCCGCCGTTCTCGCACATAAAGCCTGCATGTGCTTTATTTATTGTGATATTACCCGTATTTTTCAGGTAAATATTTTTTGCACATCTTATTCCGCAGCCGTCGCCCATGAGTGACGAACCTGTATGTACAAGAGTAAGTGTGCCGTCACCTGTGAAAGTCACGTTTCCGCCGCAGTATATGACATCTTCATAAGCCGCATTGCTGTTTGTAAGCTTTGTGATAGTGTTGTTTCCGACAAGATTTATATTTATGTCATTGTCAAAAACAAGTGCCCCGCTTGTTTTCGGGAAGCTTGATGCACCTATTGAATACGTACCTGTTTTCGAGCCTCGTGTTTCAAGTGTGCAGTCTTTCAGGGTAAGGGTATTTGTACTTTCGTCATAATGCCAGCCGTCTTTTTCAAGAGTGCCGTTGTTAAGGTTCGTTACCTTCATATCTCCGAAAGTAAAGCCGTAGTCCTTGCTTGCGGTAGTGAATTCTTTGGTATATATCAGACCTTTTTTGTCCTGCTTGTAGTAAAGCGTGTACTTTGTCGCAGGGGTAAGACCTGTTATATTATCAGTCTTGTACCAGTGTACGCCGTCAACGGATACAAGGAGTGTTGACCTTGATATTTTTGCCTCTCTTGCAAAAGGTGTTACTGTAACACTGTCGGCACTGAAAGTGCGTATTGTAACGGAAGAATTCTTTGTCAGAAGTCCTGCTGTAAGTCCCGAACCTGAAGTATAGAATGTGTTGCCTGTATATTCTGCATATGCGTTGAACAAGCCCTCTGTTTCGGGAAGCTCAATTATCTTACTGCTTGAAGTTGTATTGTCATTATATGGAAGTGTCTTTGAAATCGTTCTGACAACATTCTTGTTTGTGTCAAGTATGGTGACATCAAGTGTCACATCATCAAATACAGGTATATCAGACACATTTTCATATACAAAACAGGTCAGATATTCATGTATCATAGTTTCGTTTACACCGTCATTGTCTGCATCACAGAGTACATACGGATAAAAGGAAATTCCCTTTGAGCTTGTGGCAGAAAGTGCCTTGAGGGTGTTGTTCTCCCTGTCATACTCAACATTAAGATTATTTGTGCCGATATCGTCAATGAGTTTAAGCTCAACGCTTTTATCATTGCAGTCGATATAATCCGAAAGGTTTATCGTCTGACCGACTGCCATTCTGACAGGCCGGATAATATAGTCGGGTTTCGGCTGTACGGCTGTTTTTGTTTCGGGTATGACTGTAATTGAATTGTTTGCACCGATAAGTATATGTTTGCTTCCATATACGCTTAACTGACTTGCAGGAACACCGTTTACAAGTACATTCAGATTGCCTGCAAATGTTACGTCAATATTACCGGGAATTTCGATTTCAGTCTGGAAACCGTCCTGAAAACCGCTTATAAATACGCCTATCTTGTCGGTGTTAGTATATCCGAGCGGTGAAAGAACATTGCTGTAATCCGAACCGTATGTCATTGTATATTCTGGGGTTATGATATCGCTTGCATTGCATACGAGCCTGATATTATCTTTCCATTCGGAAATGCTTGTGCCCTCTTTTACCTCGTCGGGACATTCTATCATAATTGTATCAATAACATTGCTGTTTCCGTCTGCTGAGGCTGGGAAATAGTATGTTATTTCTGTTGTGTCGTAAAGTGTACCGTTAACCGTGTCTTTGGAACCGTCTGCAAGCTCTGCGGTTAAACTGTACGGCTGTTTTATACCGTCACTGTCGGACATAAACTCATTTGTACCCTTTGCACTGAGAACGACATGTGCGGTATAGCTTGTATATGCTTTTGCTTTTGAGCCTGAAGGAAGCTTTTCTGCTGAACTGCTCTTTCCCTCTGTCCAGTAGATTTCCTGTATGGTGTAGGGGGGATTTTGTGGAAGTGCGGCAGATACATCAAGTATTTCGCCGACTTTCGGAGCAGATATTCCGCTTACGCTTACATGCTTTATCGGCACGCATACTGTTATTGATTTTGTGGTATTCTTGGGAGTTGTAACGGTGATAACGGTTTTACCCGTCTTTCCGCCGAGTACAAGCTCACCTCTTGCGTCAATGCTTGCAACATCGGGATCTGATGAAGTGAAGCTTGCACCTTCTGCAAAGCTGTATCCTACAGTTGCATTGCTCGGTACAGTCTTTAAACCAAAGCTTTCAACTGCCCAGTCACTTGAAGCATGATAGACGTTGTTGTAGAAATATGATTTTGAATAATTTATGGTTATATCGGTTGCAGGTATCTCATAAATGAAAAATGCTTTGTCTGCTGTATATACCTTGCCTTTGTTCGTATATACATGTGTGTCTATTCTTCCGTTTCTGATAGCCCTGCTTGTGCTTGCGCCCTCGAAATCCTGCGGATAGTTCACTGTTTTTATCTTTTCGAGTGATACTGCGCTGATATTGTCAATAGTGCATTCAGTGTCATCATACAAACAGTGATACACAACTTTATTGACATACTCGCCCGTACCGAGTTCGGGAAGCTCGGAAAGCCTTAATTTAACAGCTATAAATGAGCAAATTTAATAA
>DBWG01000026.1:0-845 GCA_002308635.1 Ruminococcaceae bacterium UBA1244
CGCTGCCTGTTTCAATGATGATCGTTTCGTCATCGTCTCTTACAGAAATGACTCTCCCGACGATCCCGCCGATAGTCGTAACATCGTCACCGATCTCAATACCGCTGCGAAGTTCCTCCTCAGCCTTCTGTTTCTTTTTCTGGGGACGTATAAACAACAGATACGCCAAAGCAAAAACTGCGATCCAAAGAAGTATTATAGCCCAGCCGCCAAATCCGCTTTCTCCCATACAACCACCTCCTGAAGATGCACTATTAGATACTTCACTTACTGCTTCCGAAACTGCATCGGCTGCATTTTCNNNCCGCTGCCGCCGCAGAATTTTCAAGAATTTGTAAAAACATTATCCTTCTTCCTTTCAAAAATGATACAGGGATATTATATCAGCTTTTTATTCCCGTTTCAAGAGTAATCATTTATATAATAATAAATATACACCGGTCTAATTTATTGCAAATAACAATAAATACCGGTTCTTATCAAAAAATCCCCCGTCGCAGCGGCGGGGGAACTTTCATATACGTTTGTCGAGTATTTCTCTGTAATTGCGGTAGAAGCTCTCGAATACATCATTGTCGATGGCTTCTCTGATCTTCATAAGAAGTGTATTGTAGAACCATATATTATGCATAACGCACAAGCGCATTGCAAGCATTTCTCCGCTCTTGAAAAGGTGGCGGATGTATGCCCTGTCGAAGTTTCTGCATACGNNGACAGTCACACTGAGGGTCGATAGGCTCCGTGTCAAGAGTATACTTCTCGTTCATCATATTCCTGCGTCCGCTCCATGTAAAGACATTTGCATGGCGGGCATTTCGTGTCGGCATAACGCAGTCGAACATATC
>DBWG01000026.1:909-4325 GCA_002308635.1 Ruminococcaceae bacterium UBA1244
TAGCGGGGCTTGTCCTTCGGCATATATTCCTCAACAACGTCGATTATGTGATACATCTCAGCGGCACTCTCTCCGACGGCAAGTCCGCCGATAGCATATCCGCTCAGATCAAGCTCTGCTATCCTTTTCATGTGGTCTATCCTGAGGTCGTCATAAGTAGAACCCTGATTGATGCCGAAAAGCATCTGATGAGGGTTCACTGTGTCTTCAAGAGAATTAAGTTCGTTTATCTTGTCACGGCACCTGCAAAGCCACCTGAAAGTTCTGTCGCAGGAATCCTTTGTATATTTATACTCGGCAGGATTTTCGATGCACTCATCAAACGCCATTGCAATATCCGAACCAAGGTCAGACTGTATCTCCATGCTCTCTTCCGGACCCATAAATATCCTGTGACCGTCGATATGCGAAGCGAAGGTAACGCCTTCTTCTTTAATATTGCGGAGCTTTGCAAGGGAAAAGACCTGAAAACCGCCGCTGTCGGTCAGAACAGGACCGTTCCACCTCGTAAATTTATGAACCCCTCCAAGGGCACGGACGGTCTTGTTTCCCGGACGAAGATGGAGATGGTACGTATTGCAAAGCTGCACCTGACAGCGCAGTTCTTTAAGGTCAAGAGCCGAAACAGCTCCCTTTATTGCGCCGCAGGTCGCAACATTCATAAACGCAGGTGTCTGGACAGTTCCGTGTGCAGTGGTAAGCTCGCCTCGTCTTGCTCTGCCCTCTTGTTTTATAAGCTTATACATAAAGGGGATAACACTCCAACTCAGTCTTTTTTCTCAGCAGCTTCTTTTTCTGCAAGAGCCCTTGCCTTTGCAGCCTCGACCTCAGCTTCAAATTCAGCACGCTGTTTTTCGCCTCTCTTGCGTCTTTCTTCTTCTGTAGAAAATTTAAGAGGTCTGTCATTGCCGTCAACGAGTGCGGTAAGCTGCTTTTTGTTGAATACTGCAAGAGTACCGACAGGAAGCTGAAGAACTCTCATAGCCTCCGGACAGATAGCTATAAGCTGATATGACGGTATTTTTTCATAGTCATCAGAGCTGTGTTTATCCTCATCAGGATCGTCCATGATGCCAAGATACCAGCCTGAATCGCCGTCCTTTGCCTTTTCGTTCCTTGTGAGGTAGATCTCTTCTGCATTCCTTGCGCTCTTGAGAACGAGTACAGTATCACGGCTCGTGCAGACCTCGGGCTTTACACCTGCAACCTGAACACATTCCATCTGCATATTCTGTACAACAAGTGATGTCGTAACATCGTCTGTTGTATTTCTCTCGGGGTCATTGTTATAGTCGCTCGTCTGGAGCACCCAGAATTTTTCGCCGTTTTCTTCTCTTTCGATAAGAGCAAAATATGCCCAGCCGAAGCAGAGAATGAACTTGTTATTGAAAATATCTGTCTTGGTGCTGATCTGAGAGATCACCTTAAACAAAGCGCCGGCAGCGTTTTTCAGCGGAAGCTCCGCATACATTCTTACGGTTTTATCCTGGATAGTTGTTTCAAAAGTTATCATAAAAAAATTCCTTTCTAATTTGAATTCAGAATACACAAAATATTTTATATCATTTTGCTGTTTTTGTCAACAACCCATACTTCTTTTTTTGCAGCATTTATCTGCCCCTTATCTCGATGATCGTCCGTGCAGGAAGACAGACTATGGTTTCTCCGACTGAGGACTTTTTGCCCATCCTTTCACATATCTTGTCAGGGCAATCCGAATGTTCCACAAAAACGCTGCCGTCATCAACGATCACAACAAGTTCTATCCCGTTTGCGCCGTGTATATTCTGCCGGATGTTTTTATCTAACGGAAGAGTCATCACGGTATCTCCGGAAACCCTTATTTCGGCATACGAACCGTTTTCTTTCGAGATTTGCCGAAGGATGATACATATTATACATACAATGGAGATCCCGATTATTACAAATACCGGTATCAGTTTGTGCAGTTTTTGTTTCATGGCGCTACCTCTTGATAAGACTAAGTTCATATTTGTCTGAAACGGCTGACATATCTTCAAGACCCTCTGTTACATACATTTTTTTGCCGCTCGTGATAATAACGGCATCTATCTCACGGTGCGCCTTGCAGAAGGCTATTGCTTTTTCAGTGCCCATAACAAAAAGAGCCGTTGAAAGCGCATCACACATCACTCCGCTTTTGCCGATGACGCTTGCGGAGATCACACCGTTATCGGCGGGATATCCTGTTTTCGGGTCTATTATGTGCCAATATTTTTTTCCGTCCGCTCCGACAAAATACCGCTCGTAATTGCCGGATGTTACAACGGCGCAGTCCGAAACGCTCAAAGTGCAGACTATTTCACCGCTGTTTTCGGGGTCCTGTATGCCTACCTTCCATTTACTGCCGTCAGGTTTTGTTCCGACTGCCTGAACGTTTCCGCCGAGATTTATCAGAGCTGAGTCAACACCGTTTTTCTGCATTATTTCGGCTATCCTGTCGCCGGTATATCCTTTTGCGGCTGAACCAAGGTCTATTTCTGTACCATCGTCTAACAAAACCGTGTTTTCACCGAGACGAACTTTCCTGTAGCCGGTAAGTTCAAGAAGCTCTCTTATTCTTTCATTGTCTGGTATTTTGTATTCGCCCGTTGTAAAGCCCCATTCCCTGAGTATGGGATAGACGGTTATATCCAAAGCGCCGTCTGTTTCTCTGCAATAATCAAGAGCAGTGCCTATCAGATCAAGAGTATCTTCTTCCACTTTTACAAACTGTCCGCCGTTTTTATTGATACGTGAAATATCGCTTTTCTTATCCGTCACGCTGAAAAGCGATTCAAGACGGACGATCTCTCTTTCGGCTTCGTCAACAGCAATTTCTGCTTTATCGCCGTATGCTTTTATGGTCATAAAGGTATCCATAGCAAAGATGTCTTTTGTATATTCTTTATTTTCTTCATTGTTACCTGTACATGAACAAAAAATCAGCATGGTCAGCATAAGAATCAGAGCGGAGCTTATTTTTTTGGTTTTCATACGTTCACCCGAATAAATTATTATGCTACTAATTCTATCATATAATTTGTTTAAGTCAAGTAAAAACTCCCTGCCGTCATTTGACAGCAGGGAGCTGGTTATTTATTGATCTGTCACTTTCAGAATTACTTCTTCTCAGCGATTGCAGCCTGTGCAGCAGCAAGGCGAGCGATCGGTACTCTGAACGGTGAGCAAGATACATAGTCAAGACCGATCTTATGGCAGAACTCAACAGAAGACGGGTCGCCGCCGTGTTCACCGCAGATACCGCAGTGGAGAGTCGGGCGCTCAGCCTTACCGAGTTCAATAGCCATCTTCATCAGCTTGCCAACACCTGTCTGGTCAAGCTTAGCAAACGGATCGTTCTCGAAGATCTTTGCATCATAGTAAGCGTTGAGGAACTTACCGGAGTCATCACG
>DBWG01000116.1:0-3653 GCA_002308635.1 Ruminococcaceae bacterium UBA1244
AAAATAAGAAAGAATAATCTGCCGTGAGTATTTGGATTTTTCTGAATACTCACGGCTTTGCTGCTTCGTAATGGAAGATCAGATAGCGGGACTGCTTTTTGTTTTGTAAAAATGCAAAAAATGGTGGCAGTATACGGTACTGATATGGTATAATAGAAAAAAATCACGGAGGAAGTTATCATGATCAATATATCTGATATGAAATGGACAAGAGAACCTGAAAACTACAGTATCCATAAGGATCATATCGAAATAACGACTGTACCTTACACTGATCTCTGGCAGAGGACATATTACCTTTTTCGCAACGATAATGCTCCGGTACTGCAAACGGAAACGGAAGAAGAGTATTTTTCTTTCATTGTAAAAACAGATTTTACAGACAGCCATCACCGCTTTGACCAGTGCGGTATTGTTATGTACCTTGATTCAGAAAACTGGCTAAAGGCTTCTGTTGAATACGAAAACTCATCGTTTCAGCATCTTGGATCGGTCGTGACTAATCACGGTTATTCCGATTGGGCAACAACTGAAATTTCTGCCGATATCAAGACTATGTGGTATCGTTTCAGCCGCAGAAGAGATGATTACTGTATTGAATGCTCAAATGACGGAATTACTTTTTCTCAGATGCGTGTATGTCACATATTGGAGGGTGCGAAAAAAATACGATTTGGTATTTATGCCTGCAGTCCGGAGAATTCCAGCTTCAAGGCTGTTTTCACTGATATGAAAATAACAGAATGTGCCTGGAAAGCCCACGATGGACAACAACCGGATCAATAAATTTTATTTTCCCGAATATCATCGGCTATTTTTTATAAAGTTAAGGAGGTAAAAACCAAATGATTTACATAACCGGAGATTGTCATGGAGAGTTTAAAAAATTTTCTAATTCATCTTTTCCGGAACAAAAACAGATGACCAAGAAGGATGTAGTTATCATCTGCGGTGACTTCGGCGGTATATGGGATACTGACAAAGACAGTCCGCATGAGAACCATTGGCTCAAGTGGCTGAACGAAAAATCTTTTACAACTGTATTTGTTGACGGAAACCACGAGAATTTTAACCGACTCAATAACGACTTCGACACAGTAGAGTTTTGCGGCGGCAAAGTTCATAAGATCAGGGAAAGTATTTTTCATCTCAAAAGAGGAGAAGTATATGAAATTGAGGGAAAAAAGTTCTTTGCTTTCGGCGGAGCAAGCTCCCATGATATCAATGACGGTATACTTGACCGTGATGATTTTGAAAGTGATTATAAATTCAAAGAGACTATACGTAGATGGAGAAAAAAGGGTAAAGAATTCAGAGTTAAGAATGTTTCCTGGTGGGAAGAAGAACTTCCAAGCGAAGATGAGTTCAGATACGCAGCAGATATGCTTAACAAATACTCTCATAATGTAGACTTTGTCATAACCCATTGTGCTCCGCAGAGTATTGCCGAAAAGCTATACCATGCACCGATGAGATCTGATGATCTGACAATTTATTTTGATAAACTGCTTGAAAAACTTGATTTCAGATATTGGTTCTTCGGACATTACCATGAGGACAAAAAAATTGATGATAGATTTATTCTCCTGTATGACCAAATCATCAGAATCAGATAAGAGATATTGTTTCTATTTTTTATGATAAATATATAAGTTACGAAACGGAGGAATCTGAGTATGAACAATATCAGTATCGCTAATGAAACTATCAGAATAACAAAAGAAAGAAAATATACTCTTGGTTCACGGGAAATACTTCTTCCTGATCTGAATTTTGAAAAGGTTATTGTCATTTCACCTGATAAGGGGGAAAAAATAATAGATCATGGTTGTTTGAAATACAAAAAAGAAAGTATGTGCAGGATAGAAATATTAAATTCGGATTCTTTTCAGGCAGGTAGAAACTATGATAATCCTTTGGTGATGAATTTTGCTAATGCTCATCATCCTGGAGGAGGATTTCTTCTGGGTGCAAATGCTCAGGAAGAATCTTTATGCCGATGCAGTACATTATACGCTTCGCTTACATCCAAAAGAGCATCAGAAATGTATCGGTATAATAATACACATCCGAGCAAGGTCGAATCCGATTATATGCTGTTATCTCCGGATGTTGCTGTATTCAGAAACGAAAATTATAATCTTCTTGATTCCGTATCCGTTATGGGAGTTATAACAGTTCCGGCACCAAACAGACGCGGAGCAGCATTTTTTGCAAGTAAAGAACTTATAAAAGAAACATTCATCAGACGAATCAGGATATTGCTGTTAGTTGCATCAAAATATGGATATAAAAACCTTGTGCTGGGGGCATGGGGATGCGGAGCATTCGGAAATGATCCGAAAGATGTAGCTGAGTATTTCAAATATGTTTTGGTTGACGAAGAATATGGAAAGTGTTTCGATAAAGTATGTTTTGCAATATACGGCAGCGAAAACGGGAAGAATATAACCGCATTCAGAAATGCTTTTGCATACTCTGAATCAGTTACCAGGACAAACAAAAATGACAGAATAAGAGGCTGCTTAGTTGGTGGAGCAATAGGTGATGCTATCGGTTATGCTGTCGAATTCCAGAGGGAGCCTCAGATATTCTCAAGATACGGCAAAAAAGGTATAACGGAATATGAACTTGATAAACCAACCGGCAAGGCTCTTATCTCTGATGATACTCAGATGACGCTTTTTACTGCAACCGGTATTATGGCAAAATCGAAAAACGGAATTTTGTATGATATCGAGCAATCATATTTTGATTGGCTGACGACACAATACTATTCCTTTGATGAAGCCAAAATGATAGAAATACATAATTCATGGCTCAGAAATGTTCCTGAGCTGCATAGTCCCAGAGCACCCGGAAATACTTGTCTGTCTGCATTGGCACAGAGAATCAGAAATACTGAAAGGACCAACAGTTTCATTGAATCAAAAATAAATAACAGCAAAGGCTGCGGAGGCATTATGCGTGTTGCACCTATCGGTCTGATCCCGGTAACTAATATCGATATTACAGAGGAAATTGCAGCAGAAGCAGCGGCTATTACTCATAGTCATTCTTTGGGATATCTCCCTGCCGCTGTACTTGCACATATTATTAATCGAATAGTTTATCCTGTAACTGACATGAGCTTGAAAGAAATCGTTTCAGAAGCAAAAGAGACGATCAATACTATTTTTGCGGATGATCCTTATGTTACGACGCTATCAAAGATAATGGATCTTGCTTTAGAGTTATCCGAAAACAAAGAGTCCGACCTTGATAACATTCACCGTTTGGGAGAAGGCTGGGTAGGAGAGGAGACTCTCGGCATAGCCTTGTATTGTTCGCTGCGATATCAAAACGATTTTTCAAAAGGCATTATTGCTGCTGTCAATCATAACGGAGACAGTGATTCAACCGGAGCTGTTACTGGCAACATTCTTGGTGCATTGTTCGGATATGATGCAATAGAAAACAAATGGAAAGACAATTTGGAACTGAAAGATGTAATTCTGAAAGTTTCGGATGATTTGAGCAAACTATGATTGAGTGAAATTGAGGAATGAATGATTTAGGTAAGGGGGTGGTAACTTGGCATATAACGAACTGATAAAGAATTTCAATATAATTCGGGAATATATGCGCAGCTTTTATGTGTACGGTTTCAGCAG
>DBWG01000116.1:3717-9609 GCA_002308635.1 Ruminococcaceae bacterium UBA1244
ATTGAAAGCTATCTATCGGATCATATTCAGTATCGGCAGAATTCAGAAGGGAAAAGGGTATTCATTTCTGTCGATACACGCAGCACAGTACATAATCCTCTTTATCAGGCTTTTAAGGCAAAAAGCTTTACAGATGGTGATATTACATTATTCTTTATTGTCTTTGATATTCTGAATGATACCTCTGTCAAGTTGCCGCTTGGAGATATAGTAGAGATCATAGACAGAGATTATCTTTCCTGTTTTGATGAACCTAAAATATTTGACACTTCTACTATACGCAAAAAGCTTAATGAATTTGTTTCAATCGGATTGATGCAAACAGAAAAACATGGGAAGACGATATTTTACTCACGCAAAGATAATGTCAGTTTTGATGATTCTGATGTACTGCATTTCTTTTCAGAAGTTTCACCCTGCGGAGTGATCGGGTCATTTCTTCTTGACAGATGCGACACCGATAAGGAAATACTCTCATTCAAACATCACTATATCAATTCTGCTCTTGACAGTGAAATTGTGTATTCACTGTTAGAGGCATTGCACAATAATCAGGAAATAGAAATATCGAAAATTACCCGTAAGGGAGAACAACGCAGTATGAAGATCGTTCCGTTGCGTCTCTTTATAAGTGTCGGCAGCGGCAGACAATACCTTATGGCTTACCGCAGAGCAACACGAAGAATCATATCATTCAGGACAGATTACCTTCTTGCTGTCAAGCCTTACAGAAAAGCCGATGATTTTGATGTGCTGCGAGAAAAGCTGAAAGGTATGCAGCCTTATATGTGGGGTGTCAGTACCCAGGGCAGAGGGGAAAGAAAAGAAACCGTAGAATTTACAGTATTTTTTGACAAAGATGAACAGCATATTTACAAACGATTGCTAAGGGAAAAACGCTGCGGAACGGTTGAACTGCTTGATGAGAATCATGCCCGTTTTTATGCCGAGGTCTATGATACGAATGAACTGTTGACATGGATACGCAGTTTTATATGCCGTATAACATCCGTAAGCTTTTCCAACAAGGAAATTGAAACACAGCTTAAAGCCGATATAGACGCAATGTACAGGATGTATGGCACAGTGCCTGTGCACTCAACTTCGCGCTCAACTTTATCAGGTGCGAAACTTTAGTGCCGCGGCATTAAAGTTTTCGATGAGGAAGAAGTAAGTCGCGAAGTCGGCACCGGCAGCTTGCCGGTTCAGGAGGCCAGATAATGATATTCAGTGAAATATATAGTACATATTATAATGCAGTATCACATATTCTCAGCGAAGCGGTCAACTCACCGATAAGCATGGAGCGTATCAGAGAAATAGCTGTAAAATATGCCTTTGCAGAAAGCGTTATTCCTATTGAAAGTGCAATAAAGGAACAGAACTGGCAGCTTATTCTGCCCGACGGTTCGACACCGCTGCATCATAAGCCCGATATTCCATTAACGGAGCTGCAGCTTCGATGGCTGAAAGCTATCTCACTTGATAAGAGGATACGGCTTTTTGACTGCAATTTTGACTTGCCTGATGATATTAAGCCGCTGTTTACAGAAGATGATTATTATATCTTTGACAGATATGCAGACGGGGATGATTTCGAGGATGAGGGATATATCCGACGTTTCAGATTAATACTGTCAGCTATACATGACCGTTGCCCTCTTGAAATAACGATCCGCAATAAAAAGGACAATGAACTGTCATTGACAGTAATTCCCGACAGATTGGAATATTCTGAAAGGGACGATAAATTTCGTCTGCTGACAAGCGGGAGCCGGACAGCATCGGTCATCAATTTGGGCAGAATAACGGAATGTTCTTTGCACGAGGGAGAGTTCAAAGCCGAAAACAATAAGAGTCACATCGGGAAGAAACGTACCCTGACACTTGAGCTTGTTGACGAAAGGAATGCCCTGGAGAGAGTAATGCTGCACTTCTCCCATTTTGAAAAGACAGCCGAAAAAATTGATGATAAGCATTATCGTCTGACGATTTGCTATGATCAGAATGATGAAACGGAAATGCTTATCCGTGTATTATCATTCGGACCGCTTGTTCGTGTTACCGCACCGGACAGATTTATCAGAATGATACAAAACAGGCTCAGACGACAAAAACAATATGACCTATAGAAAGACCGCTGTGTGAATGGGCTGACCATCTGCACAGCGGTTTTGATTTATTCAAATATATAATGATAATCCTGACGAAAATCTATTACATAATCTACAAAAACAATATCTTACTTTGCAATTTCCTCAATAACCGTATTCATTGCCGCAATAACTTCATCAACGGAATATCCGTTATCTCCGTTTACTCTTGCTTCTTCAACCGATAGTAATTCTTCATGAAGTTTAAGCATTTCTTCTCTTCTGTTATAAGTTTCTATGTCCATAACTAAAAGCTCACCTTCTGATAATATAGTATTACTCTAATCTTATTATAATACATAATGCCATATCGTCAAGATGATTTTGAAATTATTATGTTCGCAATTATTTTTCCACGATAATAAAGGAAAAATATGCTATCATTAATTCAACAGATACGAAAGGAATGAAAAAAATGCTTCTTACAATAACCATGAAAGGAACAAATACACAGGAGCTCGGCTACCTGCTGCATAAAAATCCCTACAGAGCACAGTGCTTTGATCTCAGCTTTGGCAAAGCTTATGTTTTCTATACAGAAGTAACAGACATCCGAACAACAGCAGCATTGCTGCTTGAACTGAATCCTATTGACCTTGCAAGAGGAAAGCTTGGCTCTAAAGACGGTGGACTTTTTGATTACGTTAATGACAGACCTTACGTTTCCTCATCGTTTATGAGTACGGCTATAAACCGTGTGTTCAGTACCGCTATGAACGGAAAGTGTACAAAGCGTCAGGAACTTGCGGATAGTCTGCTTGATCTTGAAGCAACAATATATAACCTGCCAGTTCGAGGGGATAAGGAGCTTGTAAAAGAAATATTTGAACCGCTGGGCTACAATATTACTGTGCGTGAAAGCGTACTTGACGAACAGTTCCCGGAGTGGGGAGAGAGCAGTTATATTGATCTGACCATAAGCAGCAGGATAAAGCTTTCGGATATGCTGAATCATATTTATGTTCTGATACCTGTCTTTGACAAGCAAAAGCATTACTATATGAGTGAGGACGAAATCGACAAGCTGCTCAAACACGGTGAAGGCTGGCTATCTGAACATCCTAAAAAGAATACGATTATAAGACGGTATTTTGATATGAAACGCAGTTATGCCAATAAGACTATCGCAAGACTGCTTGAAGCGGAATCCGAAACAGAAGAGACAGAGCAGAATGAAGAAACACCGGAAATTTCCGAGCCTGAGCAAAAGCGTATACCGCTGAATACACAGCGAATGGAAGCCGTCAAAAATGCTGTTCTGGAAAGCGGTGCCGTTTCAGTGCTTGACATAGGCTGCGGAGAAGGAAAACTTACCTCAATTCTTTTGCGTGAAACTCAGATCAAGCGGATCACTGCCGCTGATGTTTCCGTCAGTGTCCTTGAAAAGGCAAAGCAAAAGTTGAACTTCGACAGGATGCAGCCATATCTGAAAGACAAGCTTACATTGATACAGGCATCTCTTATGTATAAGGACAAGCGGTTTGAGGGCTTTGACGCAGCTTGTGTTGTAGAAGTTATCGAACACATGGACGAAGGCAGGATACCGCTTTTTGAAAAGGTACTGTTCGGCTGTGCTAAACCGAAAACCGTGATCGTGACAACACCGAATAAGGAGTACAATGACAATTATCCCACTCTTGAAAATGGTACGCTCAGGCATAAGGATCACCGTTTTGAATGGACGAGAGAGGAATTCCGGAATTGGTGCGGACATATCTGTAAGGAATTCGGTTATACCGTTAATTATCAGAATATCGGAGAAACAGACGAAAAATGCGGTTCTCCGACACAGATGGGAGTGTTTACAATATGCGTATAGAGATACCAGAATTTGCGCTTGTGGCAATGATCGGAGCAACATCCAGCGGAAAGACCACCTTTGCGCATAAGCATTTCAAGGATACAGAGGTTCTTTCATCGGATCATTTCCGCGCAATGGTCTGTGATGACGAAAACGATCAGACTGTTTCAGCGGATGCCTTTGAGCTTTTGTATTATGCTGCAAACAAGCGTCTTGACAGGATGAAAACCACTGTAATAGATGCAACAAATCTTTCAAACAGCGCAAGACAGCAGGTTCTTGAGCTTGCCCATAAGCAGAATGTGCATTCGGTAGCAATAGTGCTTGATCTTCCGGAAAAGGAGCTTATGCAAAGAAATAAAAACCGTGCAGACAGGGGCTATCCCGACAGAGTGATACACAGCCATTATACAAGTCTGAGAAAGTGTATCAGACATCTGAAGAAGGACGGTTTCCGCTTTGTATATGTTCTTGGTTCGCAGGAGGAAATCGACAATGCCGAAATAGTTCGTACAAAGCTTTGGAACGATAAGCGTGAGCTTCACGGACCGTTTGATATTATCGGTGATATTCACGGCTGCTTTGATGAGCTTGTTATGCTCCTTGAAAAGCTTGGCTACATAAAGAACGAAACCGGTATTTACTGTCATCCCTTTGGCAGACAGGCAGCATTTTTAGGTGATCTTTGCGACAGAGGAACAAAGAATACGGAAGTTCTTCGTCTTGTAATGGATATGGTGAATTCGGGTAATGCAATAGCTGTTCCGGGAAACCATGATGTAAAGCTGCTGAAATACCTGAGAGGAAAGAGTGTGCAGAAAACACACGGATTGGATATCACTGTCTCACAGCTGGATGCTGTCGGAGAGGATTTCAGGAAAGAGGTCGCTTCATTCCTTGACGGTCTTGTAAGTCATTATGTACTCGATGACGGTAAGCTGGTTATTTCTCATGCGGGCATCAAGCAGAAATATATCGGCAGAGGATCAATGCGTGTGCGTGATTTCTGCTTGTACGGTGAGACTACCGGAGAAACGGATGACTACGGTTTGCCTGTCCGTCTTGATTGGGCTGCTGATTACCGTGGACGTGCAACAGTTGTATACGGTCATATTCCTCAGACTGATGTACAGGCTCTGAACGGTACATATTGTATTGATACAGGCTGCGTTTTTGGTGGAAAGCTGACAGCTTTACGCTATCCCGAAAAGGAATGTGTCAGCGTTAAGGCACTGCGTCAGTATTATGAGCCTGTAAAGCCGCTTTCAGAAAAGCCGAAGGAACTTGATGATATTCTGACACTGGGAGATATCGGTGGTAAGCTGTATTTACAGACAAAGCTTATGCCGTCTATCAACATACATGAAAATAACAGTGCCGCTGCATTGGAAATCATGTCACGATTTGCGGCTGATCCTCATTGGCTGATATACCTGCCTCCTACAATGTCACCTTGTAAGACAAGTGAACTGGAAGGTTTTTTGGAGCACCCGTTGGAGGCTTTTGAGTATTACCGCAGCCATGGAGTGGGGAAGGTTATCTGTGAGAAAAAGCACATGGGTTCCAGAGCAGTGATAGTGCTTTGTCGAAATGCCGAAGCTGCAAAAAAGCGTTTCCGAATTACTGACGGGAGCAGAGGAATAATTTATACCCGTACAGGACGGCAGTTCTTTACAGACAATACAATTCAGAATGAAGTTCTTGACAGGCTGGATGCTGTGCTTACAAAGACGGGCTTTTGGAGTGACTTCAATACGGATTGGGTTTGCCTTGATACCGAGCTTATGCCATGGTCGGAAAAGGCACAGGAACTTCTTGAAAAGCAATATGCCCCTGTAGGCCGTGCTGGACGTGACGGTCTTGCAGCAGTTACAGAGGCACTTGACAAGCTGTGTCAGAGAAAGAATGTTCAGTATGACGTTCCGGAAGGCACATCGG